>CAYXJI010000060.1:0-13693 GCA_964465175.1 uncultured Burkholderiaceae bacterium
AGCTTGCGAATATTTTTCCTCCCATCGCCAACAAGGCAACAACAAGGACGGGTAAAACGAAAAAAAATAGACAAATACACACAATCCACAGTTCTGCACAGATTCTGTGCGCAAGATTGTGGATATCCTTGGGGCTAAATGCTAAGCCTTTGATTTTAAACAAATTAGCAATGCCGCCTCAAAATTGAGCAGCGCGCAAAAAGGGTCGTTTTGATGAACTTATGCACTGAGCAGAAGTTCTGCACACACACTGTGGAGAACTTTGTGCACAAGCGCTGCACACTATCCTAAGTCTTTGATTTAAAAAAACAAAACTCGGCTGCAAGAATTTTAAGCAAAACCGTATTTAAAGCAATTAATGATAATTAAGACTAGATTAAAGCTATAACTCAGGGCTTTTGTGGAAAACTTCAGCGAGTTTTACACACAAATTGTGGATATCTTTGTGAACAAAGGCAGGACACATTCCTAAGTGGATGATTTCATTCGATTTTGTAGTCCTGCTACAAAATAAGGCAGTTGGCATTTTTGTTTCCAGCATGCAATTCGTGTGCATTCACCATAGTTTCCTGTGGATAACTTTGTGCATAAGCACAAAATTTTTTCCTCGTTTGACTAGCTTACTCGCAGAGAATTCGGCGTCTTAAACACTTAAACGCTCAACTTAAAGTAAAACAATCCATACAAATCAATGACTTACAAAATCATCCTCCATTAATTTTGACTTTCAACTACGGGCATGACATGCTTCTGCCACTTTTCCCTTACTTGTGGACAGCTTTACTCGCAGGCGACTTATGGCATCAGACCTTTTCACACAAAGCCCAATAAAAACCGAATCTATACTGCCAGTGTCAGCGCTTAACCAAGCCGTTGCGCAATTACTAGAACGAAGTTTCCCGTTGACGTGGATTTCCGGTGAGATTTCCAATTTTACCCGCGCCAGCTCTGGACATTGGTACTTTACCCTCAAAGACAACGCGGCTCAGGTAAGAGCGGTGATGTTTCGCGGTCGCGCGCAATACGCGGGTTTTATGCCACGCGAAGGCGATAAAGTCGAAGTCCGCGCCCTAGTTAGCCTGTATGCACCGCGCGGTGATTATCAAATCAATGTAGAAGCCATCCGCCGTGCTGGTGTAGGCAATTTATACGAAGCTTTTTTACAACTCAAAGCGCGCCTAGCGGAAGAAGGCTTATTTGCCGCAGAACGCAAGCGAGCCATCCCTGATTTTGTCAAAACCATAGGCATCGTAACCAGCCCCAAAGCAGCTGCTTTGCGCGACGTGCTGAGCAGCTTGCAACGACGCGCACCTCACGTCAGTGTCATTATTTATCCCTGTCCAGTGCAAGGTGAAGGCGCGGCCGACAAAATCGCCGCTGCGATTGCGCAAGCCGAGGCCGATGCCCTGTGTGACTTACTCATCGTTTGTCGGGGTGGTGGCAGCATAGAAGACTTGTGGGCTTTTAATGAAGAGGTGGTGGCACGCACTATTGCCTATTGCGAATTGCCGATTATTAGTGGCGTTGGACATGAAACTGATTTCACGATCAGTGATTTCGTGGCCGATTTGCGCGCACCGACACCGACTGCAGCCGCAGAGATGGCGACCACGCCAACTGAGGACTGGCGCGCCACCATCTTGCATTACCAAAATCAGATGCAAAGACAAATGCGCCGTCAGCTCGATACGCAGTCGCAAAATCTAGATTGGTTAAGCCACCGTTTGCAAAGTCCAGCGGCGGCCCTCGCGAGCAAACGACTACACATCATGCACAACGCGCAGCGCCTGAGTTTTGCCGTCTATAAGCCCTTGCAATCGGCTCAGACGCGTTTGCTGCAATACCAAGCCAAACTACAGCAACACAAACCCAAACCGCAAGCTGGCAACGAGAAGCTCCAGCATCTGCGACAGAAAATGTGCAGCGATATGCGGCACTCTCTACGCCAACAACAAGTCAGTCTAGAGAATCTGCAGGCCAAACTAGAGATGCTCAATCCTCAGCGCACTTTGGAACGTGGCTATGTGATTTTGCAACAGCCAGATGGCAGCTTGGTACGCAGTGGCAAACAACTGATGCCAGGCCAGGCCTTGCATTTACGCACGGCATTGGACACAGTCGAGCTACAACTTGCCCACGTGAGCGCAGTCAAAGCGGCACAATAGCTGCAAGCATTCAGACAAAAGCTTACAATGGCGCTTTTGGTTCATACTAGCTGGCACATTCTGGCTGCTTCGACTTGAATCGAAAATCCCATTTTTTTGACGCAGCTTCAACACCATTTTGACGCAACTTTTTTTCAATTAATTACATAGGATCTGCCATGGAACATACTTTGCCAGCTTTACCATACGCCATCGACGCTTTGGTACCACATATTTCTCAAGAAACTTTGGAATACCACTACGGTAAGCATCATCAAACTTATGTCACGAACTTGAACAATTTGATCAAGGGCACAGAATTTGAAAATGCAACACTGGAAGAAATCGTGAAAAAATCGTCTGCTGGCATCTTCAACAATGCAGCGCAAATCTGGAATCACACGTTTTACTGGAACGGTTTAAAACCTAACGGTGGCGGCGCACCGACAGGCGCTTTGGCTGACGCGATCAACGCAAAATGGGGTTCTTTTGAGGCTTTCAAAGAAGCCTTTACCAAATCATGCGTAGGCAATTTTGGTTCTAGCTGGACTTGGTTAGTCAAGAAAGCCGACGGCAGTTTAGACATCGTCAATACTTCAAACGCGGCAACGCCATTAACCACAACAGATACGCCATTGATTACTTGTGATCTGTGGGAACACGCTTACTACATCGACTATCGCAATGCACGTCCAAAATACTTAGAAGCATTCTGGGCCTTGGCAAACTGGGAATTTGCGGCAGCGAATTTGGCTTAAATTTAGCCCAGGTTTGGTGTAATTCAGCATCCTCTGCGAATGACGCTTCAAATGCCTGCGATACGTTCGCAGGCTTTTTTATTTGTTCTGGACTTGGCCGATATCGCGAACCATTCCCATTCAACTCACAATTTCCAGTAGGATTTGCGATGAAGCCGGATGCACTTTTCGAGTGTATTTTGATGCGAAAGAGGCGCTAATAGCGCGCCATTAGCGAACTATTAGCAAGGAAGCGTAGCAAAAATAGCCGAAAATGCGCCGTCAGCACGCTAGTTACAACGCAGGTGCGCCGAATGGAAAATCCGGGTTCAAAGCGCACTTATGATTGCGCTGCTGGCTACAGCATTCCTTACATCATGGATTGAACTAATTGCGATCACAAAGCACTAAGTAATATCTTTTTCCTTAATGAAGTTCCTATGCAAACACATCAAAAAATCCGTTTAGCCCTAAGTTTTTGCGGCTTGATCGCCAGCACCACTAGCCTGGCGCAAACTCAAGCATCACAAGCGATGCAAGATCTGCAAACGCTCGCCAGTGAAGCGATGCAAGGACGGGAGATTGGCAGCTCAGGCAGTGCCTTAGCGCGCGATTATATTTTAAAACGCATCGCTGACTTAGGGCTCAAGCCTTGTGGCGCTAGCTATCTACAAGAATTCCCCGTTAGCAAATTAGCGCAGGTGACACAGGGAAAAAATATCTTGGCTTGCCACTATGCAAGCCCAGACAAAGCGGCCAAGTTTCTCGTGGTTTCCGCACACTATGATCACTTAGGAATAAAAAATAACAAAACCTATCTAGGCGCTGACGACAATGCATCTGGCGTCGCCGGCGTCTTGGCGGTAGCGCAAAGCCTGCAAGGAAAAAGTACCAAGCACAACCTCGTTTACGCTTTTTTTGATGGCGAAGAACGCGGATTATTAGGGGCGCACGCTTTTGTAAAACAAGCTTGGATTGCCCCTAAAGACATCGCCGCCAATATTAATTTCGACATGATCGCCCGTGGCGACAAAAACGAATTATTCATCAGCGGCACGCACCAAAACCCTGCCCTCAAACCGATATTACAAGGCTTGAACGGAACCCAAGGAATCAAAGTCTCTTTTGATCACGACCGACCAGAGCAAGGTAGCAACGACTGGACCTCACAATCGGACCACTATGCCTTTTTTAAAGCGGGTATTCCGCATTTATATTTCGGGGTAGAAGATCATGCCGATTATCACAAGCCCAGCGATAGTGCGGACAAAGTGAATCCAAAATTTTTTGACGGCGCAATAGAAATCATACAAAAAGCGGTACTAGCGATTGATCAAAAGTGGAGTAGATCAGAATAACGATCAAATAAACGCAACAACAAAAAAACGGCATCGAATTGACTCGATGCCGTTTTTTATTTTGTGCACTTCGCTTGCTACATCTTCCGCTTATTGGTGTTTAACTGGGAACAAGAAAGTCTCCGCCAATTGCTTCCAACTAGGTTCTTTGCCATACATGCGTATCCCCATGGTAAACACACGCGTCGCGGCAGATTTGAACCACCACAAGCACGCTACCAACAAAGTCAACGACAAAAACCACTGCCACAACGGCACCTCGGCATGCGCCATGCGCAAAGGCATGGCGGCAAATGAAGTCAGTGGAAAAATACTCAGCACTTGCATCATCATGCCTTCGGCGTTATCGATGCCGCTATAAGCCAAACCAACAGGTATCGCGGGCAAAAACATCATAATGCTACGACTCGAATGATTCGGGTCATCAATGGTCGCCGCAAATGCCGCCATAAAACTATTCACCAAGAGCAACCCCAAGATCACAAACAGAATCGCCGTGAACAGCTCGAACGCACCTACCGGGATTGACACATCGGGCTTATCCGAGATCACCGCCACCCCTTTGATGAACAAGAAAAACAGCAAGCCATAGCTGAACATCGTTTTAAAACAGAACAGAGAAATACCAAGAATTTTTCCCTCTATCCATTGTGCCGGCGTGATTAAAGTTAAGAGCTGTTCGGTCACACGATTTTGCTTTTCGCTGGTGATACCGGTGAACAAATAACCAAAGCCAGAGAAAATACCTAGCGTTAGCAAGAACAGCAAAGCACCACTCACTAGTGTACGGCCTTTTTCGTCTTTATCGTCTTTTTCTGGCTTGAGCATCACGGTCTTAATGTCCGGTAATTCGGTAATTTGCTTACGCTGAATGTCGGTCAAAGGCAAGGAGGCGATCTGACGTTCTTGCTGCCAGTTTTGCAAATTCGTTTTGAGCTTTGCCTGCCAACTGGCTTTTTCTTTGACCGTCAATTGCAGTTGCTCTTGTTCGCCATCAGGAGTGAGCTCTATCACTGCATGCCAGGTTTCTCCGACATTCTTAAGCACCTCAGACTTAGTCGCGGGACTGACCGCACTAAACTGAAAACCATCCAGTTTAGGCAAGCTAAAATCACCGACCACGGCGACTTGATAATCCTTATCCAAGGCTGACTTTATGTGCGGCCACAACATAGAAAATCCTATACCAAGCAACATCAGCGCAATCGAGATAATTTCCTGTTTCCATTTGAAGTAGCGTTTGAATTCAAACAGCGCAATAGTCCAGACAGTCATGCTATTTCTCCCGATAATGTGTCGCTCTCATTGTGCTTCTGTACTGCAGTCAAATATAGATCGTGTAAGCTAGGCTGCAGGCGGCTGAAGTCTTTGACTTCGGCTAAGAGCATCACTTGTTGCAGCAGTTGATTGACGCTAGCTCCTGCGCGCAATTGCAGTAAATAAGCATCAGCGTCCTGTTGCTCTGCCGTCTCAATTGCAGGACATAGTCGCAGTGATTCCAATGGCACCTGATTCGCAAAACGCAATTGGTAGAATTTTTCCGGGCTCAATTGCTCTATCACTTGCGCAAGACTACCGGATGCCACTTGCTGGCCTTTATTGAGCAACAACATCGCATCGGCGAGGCGCTCGACCAAGGCCATCTGATGCGCACTCAAGACGATGGTGGTGCCCATTTGCTTCATCTCGTTCAAGATGGTTAACACATGCTCTTGGTTGATAGGGTCGAGCCCGGAAAAAGGCTCGTCCAAAATCAAGAGCTTGGGTTGATGTATCAGGCAACTGATCAACTGCACTTTTTGTTGATTCCCCTTAGACAGCTTACTCAAGTTGTCTTTGGCTTTTTCTTGCAAGTCTAAACGTGGCAACCAATAGGCCAATTGTTCGGCAATTTGTGCTTTACTTAAACCTCGCAACTTGCCGATATAGTTCAAATTATCGGTGACACTTTTATCAGGGTACAAGCCACGATCTTCAGGCAAATACGCAAAACTGGTTTCGGGAATTCGCGGCATTCTGACACCATCTTCGAACACCCGTATTTCGCCAACATCGGCCTGCGTCAATCCCACTAGCATACGGATTAAAGAAGACTTACCTGCCCCATTTGGCCCTAACAAAGCAAAAATTTTTCCAGCCTCGACTGTAAAACTCAGCCCTCGCACCGCTTTCACCGTGCTATAACTTTTCTCTACCTGACTGACTTCAATGCTAATCATAAATAGCTCCATGCAATGTCAATAGCAACGCGTTCATACAAACTGCACATACAAAATACTCCCACCAACAAGTCGTTCAATTAAGCTGAAACTGCTCAGCCTTCAATTGAACTTTAACAGCGCAAAAATGGAATGCGTAGCGAGCTCTGACCAAAGACGAAACTCGTGTCCTAAAACACGAGTGGTCGGGATAAAAAAATGTGCAAAATCTATTTTTGAGTACGCTTGGCTTTATTTGGTCTTACGCCCAAACAAGCGCTGCACGGCTAGTACCGCAAGCAACACCAAGGCACCAGCGATCACGCCGACTAAGGCATCCGCCAGACTAGGCAAGATGGCTTCGAATACAGGGCCGACATAAGGAATGCCACCCGCCGCCGTTGCAATACGATGAGAGAATTCGGTGATCGCATGTATGCCATGACTCAAAATACCGCCGCCGACCAAGAACATCGCTACCGTACCGATCACGGTCAAGGCCTTCATTAAGCGCGGTGCGAAAGCGACAAATCCATCGCCAACACGACGTTGTACGCGACGCCACCAAGAAGTTGCTTGATTACGCTGCAAATAAAAACCAATATCATCAAGCTTAACAATCAGCGCTACAAAACCGTATACCCCAACGGTCATCAACAGACTAACACCCACCAAGACCGACACCTGCGTGGCGAAAGCAGCGCCAGCCACGGTACCTAAAGTGATGATAATGATCTCGCCGCTCAACACAAAGTCTGTCGTAATCGCGCCTTTAATTTTATCTTTTTCAAACTGCACCATATCCACTTCTTCATGCGTCAAAGCATGCACCAGCTCCGTATGATGTGCCTCATCTTCTGCTTCACTATGCAAAAATTTATGCGCTAATTTTTCAAAACCCTCGTAGCACAAATAGGCACCGCCTACCATCAACAAAGGCATGATTGCCCACGGCGCAATCGCACTTAATAGTAGCGCAAGAGGCACCAGTATCATTTTGTTTTTTAAGGAGCCGATGGCGACAGCCCAGACCACAGGTAATTCACGCTCTGCCCTGACACCACTAACTTGTTCCGCATTGAGCGCCAGATCATCACCGAGAACGCCAGCGGTTTTTTTTGCGGCGACTTTGGTCATCAGCGCGACATCATCCAGTACGGTGGCAATATCGTCGAGTAGGGTTAACAGGCTAGCACCGGGCATAAAAACTTTCTTTGCAAATAAAATAGTGGGTGAAGAAAACGCTCCATTCGCCTATCGCAGCAATCTAAATGGCGAGAGCGCACAGAAAAAACAAAATTCTACTTTACAAACTCGCTAGCCTCTAGCGATTTATCTTGGTGAAATTTTTCTAGGATCACCATTGCGCCGCATTTTATCCACCATGAGGAACTTTTTTTGGGGCTGTCTAGTCTATTTTTTTCTGTGCGTCTCACTGCATTCGTCGCATCAAAAGTACATTTGCAGCAACTTGTTTCACGAATTTAAAGGAAGAAGAAATGAAAAAAAAGACCGTCGTCATCAGTTTGGCCTTAATGTACAGCTGTGCATTCGCACTCAATAGTCCACTAGCGCACGCTCAGATTGATGGCAGAACCATGCCAGTAGCTAAATTAAAGCCCTCAGAACTCAGCCTAGAACAACTTTATCGTGCCCAGCCCTATACTGGCAAAGCCGCGACACAATTACGTTTTAGCAATGATGGTCGTTACCTCGCCTATGCTTGGAATCCATTTGGAGAAGAAGGCAATGACCTTTACCTCCACGATACGGAAACGGGCAAGACCAGCCGCATCACCTCACCCGCCGTGATGAAAACCTATGATGCGCCAGAAGACTGGGATCGATTCGAGAAAAAACTCAAGCAAAAAGAAAAAGAATTGCGTGAGCGCCAGGCCAAGGCGGAGGCACAAGCCGCTTACCTGCGTGGTGAAAAAGTCGATCTCTTGCAATGGGAGAACGCCGCCATCGAAGAACTAAAACGCGAATTAGCCGAGAAGAAAAGCAAACTGGCTGCACTGAAAGTCGAAAGAGAAGCAGAAGCGGCAAAAGAAAAAGCGACGGGTGGCACTCACGCCAACACAGCGGAGTCGATCAAAGCGGATAGCGAAAAAAAAGAGACCGAAAAAGAGTTATGGGAATTACGTGATGAATTAAAGAAAAAAATCGCGAAAGAAAAGCTTAAGGACAAGGATCTGTATCCAGGCATAGAAAGTCTCGTGTGGGCGAAGCAAGCACAAGAACTGATCTTTCAATACCGTGGCGATCTATTCCGTTTGCAGGCATCGTCAGGAAAAATAGAGCGACTGACTAAGACCGATAAAGTCGAACGCATCCTATCCTATTCCGCCAATGATAGTGGATATCTGTATATGGATGAGAGACGAATCTACGCCGCCAGTTTTAGCCATGGCGCCTTGCGCCAACTTAACCCAGAATTCATACATGCCGACGATGTCGAGAAAAAATACGCGCTTGCCAGCACGATTTTGAGTGAAGACAAACAGTGGATGGCCATCACCGCCAATGCCGCGCCAGCCGAGCCGAGCAAAGCACCACAAGGACGTCAAGTTGAGATCATGAACTATGACGAACGCTTCGCTAGCGCCAAGAAAGTCAGTCGTGAAGTGTCGGACGACAAGCGTACGGTGCCTGCATCGGCCTTATATATCCGCAAAGTCAGCGACGAATCTATGCGCCAACCATTGCCCGTTTTTAGCAATGCTGGTGGTGATGTCTGGTTCGAGATGAGCCGCGTTGCCTTTAGCAAAGATGGCACGCAATACAGCTTTTCAACGTGGGAGCGCGAAAAAGAATTGCTGCGCATTTATGTTGGCAATAGCGCGGAGAATTCAAAACCAAAAATCGTCTTCGAACGTCGCAAACAAGTAGGACACGAAGTGGTCGATGTCGTATCACCACAATTCACCCCAGACGGTAAGCAATTAATTGCCGTACTGGATGAACTTGGTTACCGTCAACCCTACAAAATCGACACCACAACAGGAACTGCGACGCCGATATTAAAAGGCAATTTTGAAGCGCACAAAATTCTTGGTTTTAGTCCAGACAGTAGTGCCATGTTTGTTCTGGCCAATCGTGATGATTTCGCCGCGATGAATCTATTTAAAGTGACGCTCGCCAATGGCGACATGCAAGCATTGGGTCAAGCGCCTGACTTCCATCGCGCGAGCACGGTCAGCGAGAACGGGCAAAAATTAGCCAGTGTCGCAGGACAATGGGCAAACCGCCCTGAATTAAAATTGTTTGAGCTTGAAGCGAGTAATAAAGTCAGCAACAAAACTCTGACCGATAGTCACGATCCAAAATGGAATGCCGTTAATTTAATTCAACCCGAACGCTTTAGTTTCACTAATCGTCACGGTGACCAAATTGAGGCCTATGTTTTTAAACCGCAAAACTGGAGCAGTGGTGATAGTCGCCCCGCGATTGTCTACACCTATGGCGGACCGCTAGGTGATCGTCACATCATCGAGACTGATAGTTTTCAGCCGACGGCCTATTTATTTGGCATGTATATGGCAGCGAAACACGGCTACGTCACTGTGGCGGTCGATCCGCGTGGTCATTCCAATTATGGTCGTAAATTTAGTGATGCGAATTGGGAGCAAGCTGGTAAGCCGCAAACTGAAGACTTGGAAGATCTAGCCAAATACATGCAGAAGAAACTCGGTGTCAATGGCAAGCGCATAGGATTAACGGGCTGGAGTTTTGGTGGTTTTCAAACCCAATACACGATGTACACTAGTCCCGATGTGTTCGCGGCTGGCATCGCGGGTGCAGGCCCAACCGAATGGGAAAACTACAATAGCTGGTATAGTGGTCGCACGATAGGTAAAGTCGATCGGAGCAAACCTAATTTGCGTCGCTATTCCTTGCTACCACTGACGGTAGGTCTCAAAAAGCCTTTGATGCTGGTACATGGCATGCAAGATCCTAATGTTTTATACCAAGACACGGTCAACGTTTATCGCGCCTTGTTAGAATACGGCAAAGAAAGTTTGATCGATTTATTCCTCGATCCCGATGGCGAGCACGGCATGGGTGGCGCGGTCAAACCCAAGGCTTGGCACAAAAAATATGAAAGTTTCTTTTTGCAGCATTTAGGTAAAGCGAAGTAAACATTCCAACCAAACCAACTAATAAACGGTATGCACATCAATGCGTGCCGTTTTTTTATTTTTGAGATGAATGAGTGCCGGTTGAAGGCCAAATCAGATAGCAAGACAGCTCCGTCAAAAAACTGCGACAATAGGTAATCTTCTTCAAAACAGGTCTATATGAGTAACGATACCGCCAAGTTAGAAACCTATAGCAGCAAGAGCAACACCAACAGTAGTGATCGCAGCAGCCTCGCGACATTAATCGGTTTACTTCCTTTCCTTCGGCCATACCGCCGCCAGTTTATCTTGGCAGGCATCGCCTTAGTCGTTGCCGCTTGCGCGACCTTAACCATCCCCTATGCATTCCGTCAAATGATCGATATGGGTTTCAGTAAAATGGGCGAAGCTGGCACCCATGGTATTGAGCATGTGAACCTAACTTTCTTAGCCTTATTCGGTGTTGCGGTGATTTTAGGGATAGCAACGGCAGCGCGATTTTATATGGTGTCTTGGATAGGCGAACGTGTGACTGCCGACATACGCAATGCGGTGTATGCCCATGTAGTAACACAGAGCCCTGAGTTTTTTGAAACCACGCAGACGGGCGAAGTCTTATCGCGCTTGACGACCGATACCACTTTGATCCAAGCCGTGGTTGGCACCAGTATCAGTCTCGCGCTGCGCAATCTGTTGCTATTCATCGGCGGTCTGATCATGCTGTTTATTACTAGCCCACTGCTCTCCTCCATCATTATCGTCATGTTAGTGCTGGTGATTTTGCCTATCATCTTATTTGGACGACGGGTGCGTAAGTTGTCACGTGATTCGCAAGACCGTATCGCCGATGCGTCGGCCGTGGCGGGAGAAATTTTAAATGCCATGCCCACGGTGCAAGCCTATACCCACGAACACATCGAGGCACAACGTTTTGCCGCGACGGTAGAGCACGCCTTTAGCACCGCAATGCGACGCATACGAGCACGATCCTTACTAACGATGATCGCCATACTCTTGATCTTTGGCGCAATCGTGTTCGTCTTATGGCTAGGGGCGCAAGCGGTCATGCAAGGCGACATGACAGGCGGCAAACTCGGCCAATTTATTTTATATGCCTCCATCGTAGCGGGTGCTATTGGGGCCTTATCTGAAGTCTTAGGCGAGGCGCAACGTGCGGCTGGTGCCACCGAGCGCTTGCTAGAACTGATGTCGGTGCAATCACCGATTACCTCACCTGCAACGCCACAAGCATTACCATTTGAAGATGCGCACGGCGCCAGGATCACACTACAAGATATTCAATTTCACTATCCTTCGCGCCCTCAAACAGCCGCTTTAAGTCAACTCAATATAGAAATCAAAGCAGGCGAAACAGTGGCCTTGGTGGGCTCGTCCGGTGCGGGAAAGACGACTTTATTCCAATTACTGTTGCGCTTTTACGATCCGCAGCAAGGTAGTATCAAACTCGATGGCGTCAATATTCGCGACCTCGATCTTCATACTTTGCGCGATACAATCGGCATCGTGCCGCAAGACACGGTGATCTTCTCTGCCAATGCGATGGAAAATATTCGTTATGGCCGAGTCGATGCCAGTGATGATGAAGTCATACAAGCAGCAAAAATGGCGGCGGCTCATGAATTCATTGAACGACTGCCAGAAGGCTATCAATCATTTCTAGGCGAGCGTGGTGTGCGCTTATCCGGTGGGCAGAAGCAAAGGATAGCAATCGCCCGTGCGCTCTTAAAAAATCCACGCTTAATGCTCTTAGATGAAGCCACCAGCGCCTTGGATGCCGAATCAGAGCGTCTGGTACAACAAGCCCTAGAGAGCGCCATGCAAGGACGCACGACCATTATCATCGCTCATAGACTAGCCACGGTTCAACGTGCCGACCGCATCATCGTTTTGGAGCACGGACAAGTAGTTGAAATCGGCACCCACGCCAGTTTGATGAAACAAGGCGGCGTGTATGCCAATCTGGCGTCCTTGCAATTTCATATCGCTGAAACGAGTACGCTATAGCAGAAGATATAGCAGAAGATATAGCAGAAGAAAAAAACGCACGCCAAATCGAGTGCGTTTTTACAAGCATTGAACCTATTAGGACTTACGCAAAATTGTCCCAGCTAGGCGTGCCGACGAAGACAGTGCTTGAGCACGGCGAGGCGGCAACAACGACGCTGGGGCGGTTTTGCGTAAGTCCTACCTATAAGCCAGGCTTATTTGCGATAAACCACTTGTCCCGCCAACCATGTTTGCAGGACCTGCGTCTTATACAAATCTTTAACTGGTACTTTAAAAATATCTTGGTCGATCACAATAAAATCAGCCCACTTACCCGACTCTAAGCTGCCGAGTATTTTTTCTTGATGTCCAGCATAGGCTGCGTCTAGTGTGAAGCAACGAAACGCCTCTTTGACCGTCATGGCTTGTTCTGGATACCAGCCCAGCACTGGTTTTTGTTCAAAATCCTGACGACTCACTGCCGCGTAGATGCCCCAAAATGGATTGGGGCTCTCGATAGGAAAATCCGAACCGCAAGGTATCACCGAGCCTTGTTTCAAAAAAGTACGCCAAGCGTAAGCGCCTTGAATGCGTTGCTTCCCCACGCGATCTTCCGCCATATTCATATCCGAAGTCGCGTGCGTCGGCTGCATAGACGGAATAATCTTCAACTTTGCAATGCGCGGAATATCGCTCAATTCTAAGACTTGGGCATGCTCTATTCTATGGCGCAAGACGCTGGCATCCTGTGCTTTTGGTATCGTCGCAAGGCTGTCAATCACTTGGCGATTACCGGCATCACCAATCGCGTGCACGTTCACTTGATAACCGCGTGCGGCGGCTTTTTGTACCATGGCCTGCATATCTTTATCTGCTGAAAATAATAAGCCCTTGGTCTGAGGCGCATCACTGTAAGGCGCTAACAAAGCGGCACCGCGACTACCTAGCGCGCCGTCGGAATACAATTTTACCGCGCGCAACGCATAGCGATCATTGGCCATCCCTAGCAATGGTCCTTGCTTAGAAACGCTATCAAAGAACTGATCAACACCACCTATCATGCCGTACACCCGCGTGGTTAAAGTACGCTTATCGGCATACTCGCGAAATAAGGCATCGGCTGGCGCA
>CAYXJI010000061.1:0-11068 GCA_964465175.1 uncultured Burkholderiaceae bacterium
AGCGGAGATTGGCAACTCATTCAAATGCGTCGCACCGCTCATCAACTCAGCGATACGCGCTGTTAATGCACCTTCTTGCGTCGCTAACTGAAAATGGGCTGGTCGTTGGGTTTGAACAATACCCCAACGTACGATAGGAGAGCGTCCGCTACCATCTAACAGGGCGTGGTCACGCAACCATTGTTCGAAAAAACGTGTAGGCATTTGGCTATCGACCCAGATCACATGATCCGTTGTCATCAGCTTGTTATAGGATGGGCGAACTAAGATTTCGTAAATCATTTTTATAACTCCCTAAATGTCTTTGTCTTTTCATAGTGTGACAAAGATTCTGTTAGGCAAAAAACGCCCTCCCGCCTAAGCCGGTTGACACAAAACACTAACAAGTTCCGGTTTTTTTCACTTTTTTTACGATTTCTTTTGTCTAAAACGAAAAAAAGCCTGATTTTTGTAAAGAATCAGGCTTTTTTATGATTAAAGCGATTTCGACTGCAGATTCCTTTCTAGTAAGTTATCAAAGCCAAATTCACTAGCTTTTAGGAGACCAATGCGACACTTGTGCGCGCAACGGCTGGTGTGCTCGTTGCTACACTGACATTGTCACCAATAAAACCAAACAAATTCTTAGGGTTTTCCATCGCAGGTATCAAAGATAAAGTCTCGCTCATTCCCAATTCAATTGCCACATCGCGCATGTAACGTAAGGCGGAATAATCTTCCAAAGCAAAACCAACCGAATCAAAAATCGTGACTTGATCAGGGCTGCTACGGCCAACAACTTTGCCCGACAACACCGTCCATAATTCAATCACGGGGAAGTCCGCAGGCATTTGTTGCATGTCGCCTTCGATGCGGGACTGTGGCTCAAATTCACAGAATACGGGCCCCATGCGTAAGACATCCGCGTGAATTTCGGTTTTACCAGGGCAGTCGCCGCCAACACCGTTGATATGCATGCCCGGCTCTATCATGTCCGGTGTGATGATGGTGGCGTTGGTTTTATCTGCAGTCACGGTGGTGATAATGTCCACACCTTTCACCGCTTCTTTGGTGCTATTAAAACGTCGTGTTTTCAAGCCCATCTTTGCTAAATTCGTTTCTAGCTTATCCGTCGCAGCGCTATCGATATCGAACAAATGAAACATGTCAACGCCAAGTAAGTGATGAAATGCCAGTGCTTGGAAATCGCTTTGTGCGCCATTGCCGATAATGGCCATGGTTTTGCAATGCTCTTTCGCCACGGCACGCGCCGCCACGGCCGACATCGCGGCGGTGCGGATCGCGGTGGTTAAAGTTAATTCACTAACCAGTTCCGGCACACCTGTCGCGACATCCGCTAAGACACCAAATGCCATCACGGTGGGCAAATTAAAACGGTGGTTTGTCGGATGTCCATTCACGTACTTGAACGCATAAGTTTTGTCGTCAGCAATCGGCATTAATTCGATCACACCAACATCAGAATGGTTGGCAACACGTGCACATTTATCGAAAGAATTCCAGCGCAAAAAATCTTGATTGATATAAGAAGCGACGCCAGTAATACAGGCGCCAATACCACGTTTGTTAATGATTTCAGCGACACGTTCGGCGCTCAAATATTGCGTTACTGCGCGACGTGGTGTGATGGCGACATTGTTGGTATTTGGGGTGGTATTGCCTGAATGATGGTCTAAATTGCTCATGATGGTCTCCGTTAGATGTCTACTGCCTAATGAAAACTTGCGCAAAATTTCTAAAACCAGCCAGTAGCGATCAAAGCATTTTTACCTTAAGAATCAAAATTTTAGATTCGGTAAATCTCGCTGCAACAACTTTGCGTAAGTTCTTTAAAAAACTCGATGAGAGAATCTTACGGAAGTTCAATGTTAAACAGAATCGGCAAAAATGTACCAATATCGTCATTTTTCTGCCAAAATGACATAGCAAAATGACGGAATAACCAAAATGGATGCCTTAGACCAACAATTAATCAGCCTTTTACGCACCAATGCACGCCTAAGCATTGCCAGCCTCGCACACAAACTCAAAGTGTCGCGCGGGACGGTGAACAATCGCATCACGAAACTTGAAGACAATGGCGTTATTGTTGGCTACACGGCACGCTTACGACCCGATGCGCGACAAAATGAAATACATGCATGGATCAGTATCGCCGTCGAAGGCAACGAGACACGTGCAGTCATTGCCTCGCTGTTAGGCGAGCCTGGCATCGAAGAGATTCACGATACCAACGGCCGCTGGGATTTACTCGCTAGCCTGCGTGCGGCCAATCTCTCTGAGCTATCAAGTGTATTAGAGCGCATTCGACTGATCAAAGCGATTCAAAATACCGAGACCAGTATTCATTTACAAACTTATAGAACTGCCAATAAGTCTTAAGCTTTTTTTAGCACCCTCCATCAAAAAAACCACAGATCAAAAAGCAAGGTTTTTCACGCAGAATTTTGCACTTACGACGAGCGCAGTCATGCGCTGCTCGCATACTAAATAGTTATTCTATTTAAACTTATCAGCTTCGATAAAAACTATGCCTATAATAAAGCGCTGAGTAGACTGAATTCAGCGGCATGTCACCTGTTAAAAGATTGCAAGAACCTCTCCAATTGGTAGTTCGAAACTGGCATTAGGGGCAATTTCTGAATATCCAAATAAATTTCGAGCGCATCATATTATTCGCCTTCAGCACGGCCATTATTATGATCTTGGCTCTCGTTGCCATTACCTGGAAACTTGCAGGCGATACGCTGCAGGCCACCAATATGGTGGCGCACACCTATCAAGTCTTAAATAACCTCACCCGCGCCAATGGCGACTCGTATCAGATCGAGTTAAATACGCAAAATTTTCGTTTGTCGGGTGATCCGGCGCGATTGATCGAACGCAATGATGCAATCGCTGGGCGCGAAGCAACGCTAGCCGAAATCAAACGCCTAATCGCCGACAATCCCCAGCAGTTGCAGCGCTTTCAACAATTACGCGCAGTGATTGATCAACGCATAGGTATTTCTAAGCAGACTGAAGAAATCCGTAAGCGCCAAAGTGCCGAGGCGGCAGCGGCTTTCGTCGCCACAGCTCCCTTAAAAGAAACGCGCGAACGCATGTTCTTGATCTTGGGCGAAATGCAAACCGAGGCGCTAAGACGGCTCCAAGATCATCAGCAGCGACAGCAGCAAGCGCGACAATTTGTCGTCAGCGCTGGCATTTTGACTTCCCTCATTTTTATCGTCATGCTGTCTGCGAGCTTTGTACTTATTCGACGCCAACTGCGCGAGGCAACAATACAAAGAATCGCCTTGTGTGCCAGCGAAGAAAGCCTAGCCATCACGCTCAACTCTATCGGAGACGCAGTCTTGGCAACCGATACCCTAGGCTTAGTGACGAGGATGAATCCAGTGGCGGAACGGCTCACAGGCTGGCGTTTAGACGAAGCAAAGGGACGTCCTATCGACACGATCTTTAAAATCGTGCATGAGCACACGGGCCATACTGCCATCTTGCCGGTAGCCGACGTATTGGCGACGGGCGAAGTCCACGAACTCGCCAATCACACAAGCCTGATCGCACGCGATGGCAGCCGTTGCCCCATTGCCGACAGCGCCGCACCGATCAAAGATAGCACGGGAAAAATTATTGGCGTGGTACTGGTCTTTCGCGACGAAACGGCAACGCGTAAGGCACAAGACACGATTGCCGAACAAAACCTCTTGTTAGAACAACGGGTACAAGAGCGCACCGTGCAATTACAAAAGAGCGAGGAGCAGCTGCGTAGCTTGATCAATAATATGCCAGCCCTCATCGCCTTAATTGATTGCGAACAAAGGCATGTCTATGCCAACCAGCACTATGTAGCGTGTTTCGCCCCCGAGCAAATCGATGTTACTGGCCTTGAGGTACAGCAAGTGCTGAGTGAAGAACGCTATTACATCGCCGTTCCTTTGATTGAAAGGGTGCTGCAAGGTGAAGCGCAAAGTGTTGACTGGCAACTCGCACCAGAAAACTGGCAGCTAATTCATTACCTGCCGCGCTTTGATCAACAACATCAAGTCATCGGATACTACGTCTTAGGGACAGAGATCACCGAGCGCAAACTCGCCGAAGAAAAAATCAAGTCGCTCAACGATCAGCTTTCAACCCATGTCAGACAATTAGAAAGTGTGAGTCGCGCCTTAAAAACCTTAAGTGCTGGCAATCGAGCCATGCTGCGCGCCAAGGACGAATTCGGCTTATTAGAAAGCATGTGTGAAGCTATCGTTGAGGCGGGCAACTATGCTATGGCCTCGGTATGGTACAAGCAAGAAGATGCGTTCCACTCAATCCTAGCGGTGGCTGAAAACGGCCATCCCGGCGGACTCTATGCATTACAGCAATTGCGCGGCAGTTGGGCCGACAATAAATTCGGTCAAGGCGCGGTAGCAACTGCCATTCGTAGCGCCAGAAGCGCGGTCGTGAAGAACATCTTGACTGACCCCGCCTATGCGCCATGGCGCGCAGCACTGCCTGGCTGTGCCTGTGGTGTCGCTTGCCCATTACTGGTCAACGGAGAGATCATCGGTGGTCTGGTGATTTACGCTGCAGAACCGGATAGTTTTGGTGTGGATGAAGTCGCGTTATTGACTGATTCTGCAGACGACTTGGCGTTTGGCATATCGACCTTAAGAACCCGCGCAGAACAAAGAAAAAATCAAGAAGAAATGATCAAACTGACGCGTTTTGATATCCTGACTGGGCTACCCAACGAGACCCAGTTTGCCGAGCTAGTCAGCATTTCCATAGACACTTACAAACGGAATAACAGCTGTTTTGCACTCTTACAAATTGACGTCGAACGCCTAAGTGAAATCAACCTCGCCTTAGGTTTTAGTCAAGGCGACAAAATCCTGCGTGAGCTATCCATTCGTCTCGCCAAAGCCATACCAGAATCAGCCATGCTGGCGCGTCTACGCGGCGATGAATTTGCGATCTTACTCCCGGGTTGCGACGTCAATAGTGCGATTAGAACTGTACATAGAATCGAGGCGCTGTTGGCTATCCCATTCCCGATTGCCGATATCGAACTCGATGTGTCCATCAAGAGCGGTATCGCATTTTTTCCAGCGCACGGATCCACCACACATGACTTGCTCCGCCACCTAGATATCGCCGTCCACCACGCCAAGCGCAAAGGTGTGAACTATATCGTGTTTGATCAAGCCAGGAACAAGGATCAATCGCAACGATTAGTCATGGCAGGGCAACTAAGACGCGCCATCGAAAACCAAGAATTAGCGTTGTATTTACAGCCCAAAGTGCGCCTGCGAGATGGCAAAATTTGCGGCGCCGAAGGCCTAGTGCGCTGGCGTCATCCTGAGCATGGCATCATACCGCCCATCGAATTTATCGGCCTCGCGGAGCATACCGGGCTGATAAAACCATTAACGGAATGGGTGATAGAAGCCGCCTTGCGTCTCAATCAAGAGTGGCAGAAAGACGGGTGCGCGCTACCGATTGCGATTAATCTCTCGACGCGCAATTTACGCGAAGAAAATTTACTAGAAAATATCCGCTACCTACATAGCGTGTGGGATGTCGCCGCCGGCCTGCTAGAAATGGAAATTACTGAAAGCATGGTAATGGACGACCCTGAATTCTCGCTGCGTATTCTCACCAGTTTGCGAGACCAAGGCATCCCACTGTATATCGATGATTTTGGCACCGGATATTCATCCTTGAGCTATTTACAGAAGCTGCCCGTCGACTACATCAAGATTGACCAATCGTTTGTGGCAGCCATGACTACCAGCCATGACTCAGCGGTGATCGTGCGCTCCACCATCGATCTGGCCCATGACCTAGGTCGCAAAGTGGTTGCCGAAGGCGTAGAAACGCTAGCCGACTGGAATCAATTACGCGCCTTTGGATGTGATTATGCACAAGGATATTTCATCACAAAACCGATGCCCTCTGAATTATTTCAAGCATGGTGTCAAGCGTATAAAGCACCTGAAGACGGTGCTTAGTGGCACTTAGTGGCACTTAGTGGCACTAAGTGGCCACCTATTTTAGTCAAACAATGCGACACACAATACTGCACCGAATTCAACACGCAATACCACAGTTGAAACAAGGTCGCACCAAGCCTCAACTTACCATTTACCCTACAAAAACAAACATTGCAGTCGTGCCGCAAAGCACTACTATATAAAAAAGGCATCGCAACAAGGGCTAGACCGCCAACGATATTTCAATGACATGTAAAAAAACGGCAAGCAAGGTTCTTTACGTGTCATAAAAAATTCGAGCAACAAGAGGCTCATGCAAGCCTGCGCCACTCTGCCATGCACTAAAAAGTGATCAAAAAGAGGCATTAACTTTCGCATTGGCATGTACTTTGCTTAGTCACGAATGATTCGTCATAAAGCCCAATCGCACTAAAACCGATTTGGACTGATTGACACAAACGCAAAACCAGTGAGTACATCGTGAATCTCTTACAAAAATTACTGACCATAGGAAAATCGCCGAATGCGGGTGTGAAGCTAAAACGCACCCCGGAAATGCAAGCTGCCCTAGCCCGCATCGAAGCCCGAAAACAACAAGAGCAGATTGAAGAAGCTGCGAGGCAAAGGCGTGATCGCCTCTATAAAAGCAGTGAACAACTCGCCCGCGAGGTGACTAGTTCTGCGAATAGCTCAACAAGAAATTCAACAACGCGTACGGCGGCCAATCCCGAAGAGCAGTTGCGCCAACTAAGGCGCAATGGCGAGCGCAGGCATAACGATAAACTAGAAGCCGATAGCGGCATCACTGCCAATAGTAGAATGGATGTATGGCTCAACTCCGTAATGCCAGAAGACCCACCAGACACCATCGCGCCAGATTTGCGAATCCCTGATACCGTGTTTGATATTGAAACGAATTCCTTTAAAAAATAGCGGCAAAACCACCGAGCCTAAGCGCCTAAGCTAAATAGTTAAATAGTTAAATCAAACAAAGACAATTTTCGCCGCCGACTCCTTATAAACGCGCCCCACGGGAATCATCGTACTACCGAGTTGAATTTCGTTCGCGCTGATCAAAGTGATCGCATGATGCGCGACGATGTAAGAACGATGTACACGGCTGAATTTTTCCCCAGGCAAAATCTTTTCAAAATCAGAGATTTTCATCTGACTAAGAATATGTCCGTCTGCATGATAGACCGAGGTGAAATTCCCATTCGCTTTAATATAAATCAGCGCATCTAAAGCGATCTGGTGCTGCTTTTTATCATCCTTGATAAAAATATGTTTTGGTATCGCCAGAACAACGCTCGATGGCGCTTGCACTGAATCGGCCTTTCTTTCCACACCGCGCACCACTTTTTCCACCGCACTAGCGAAACGCGGAAGATTAAAAGGCTTGAGCAGATAATCGGTGATCGCATACTCATAACTCTCTACCGCGTAATCCTTATGCGCAGAGATAATAATGACTTGCGGTGGATCACTGAGATTTTGTAACAATTCAAAACCACTGACCGCAGGCATTTGAATATCCAAAAAAATCAAATCGACTTTTTGCGTATCGAGTACAGCTTGCGCGTCTGTGGCACGGAACACGCTGCCCACAAAATGAAGTGTGCCCACAGCCTCGGAAAATTGTCGAATCAGTGTATGCACAATCGGTTCATCGTCGATGATGAGGTAGTTTAAAGTCATAGCCGTTTTTCTTGCGATTTTTCTTGCGATAGTTAACTTAAATCAATCTGCACTACAGCACGGTAGCGATTACCAATCGTCTCACTGCGATACTGATGCTTGTTCGGGAAAAGTAAGGCTAGTCGCCTTTGTACATTCTCTGTACCCAAACCACCTTGTCCGCGTTGTCGCTTATTTTTTTCCAGCACCTGCGCGTCAAAATTATTCTCTATCGCGAAAGAAATCGCCTTTGAATTTGTGCTCAAAGTAAATTCGATAAAAGGCTCAGCGCTCAAAGTTTCAACGCCATGCTTGAACGCATTTTCCAGCAAATTAATAAACAATAAGGGCGGAATACGCTGCTCAGGGTTTTCAATATTTTGATGAAATTGAATCGCAATTTTATGTTGCTGGCGAATCTGATTGAGCTCAATAAAGTTTTCTAGATACGCGATTTCTTCTGCCACGCTAACGCTGTCTTTGCGACCATCATAAATCGTAAAGCGCATCATCTGCGCTAGCTTGTGTATCACTTCCGGTGCGAGATCGGACTTGGCAATCGCTAGTCCATATAAATTATTCAGCGTATTAAAGAAGAAATGTGGATTGATTTGGCTCTTCAATAAATTCAACTCCGCCTTCAAAGTCTCTTGCTGCAAATGATCTATCACTTGAGCTTGCTGGTATTTATCGACGATCAAAAAGATGATAGGAATCATCAGCGACAAGGTGATAAACACCATCAACAAATCCGCATTATTGAGACGGTAGATCGCATATAAAATGCCCGCATACAAGCAGCTAGCAATGCCTATTTTTATTAATGTTTTCAAGTATTCACTTTGATGAGGTGGTTGTTCGACATGTTTTAAGCGTCGTTCGTCATTGCGCTATCTATTTTTATTTTACAACCAGTATGATGAAAGTGATCAAAACTTTTTTGTGCTTTCAGCAGAGATAATTATGCTAACCATACGCAATCTTTCCAAAACCTATGACAATGGCGTGCATGCGCTCAAATCCATTTCCTTAGATATAGAACCAGGCTTATTCGGCTTACTCGGCCCGAATGGTGCGGGTAAATCATCCTTGATGCGCACCATCGCCACGTTACAACAAGCCAGTCATGGGCAAATTAGTTTCGATAATAAAGACGTGATTCAGAACCCCAATATCCTACGCAGTTGCCTAGGCTATTTACCGCAAGAGTTTGGCGTCTATCCCAAAGTGTCTTGTTATGATTTGCTCGATCACATCGCGCTACTCAAGGGCGTGGTTGATCATAAAGCACGCAAGGCGCAGATCGAACAATTGCTACACCAAACGAATTTGTACGACGTACGAAAAAAAGATGTGAGTTCCTATTCTGGTGGCATGCGTCAACGCTTTGGTATTGCGCAAGCTTTACTTGGTTCACCTCAATTGATTATTGTCGATGAGCCTACGGCTGGACTTGATCCACAAGAACGTAATCGCTTTCACAATCTATTGTGCGAAATCAGCGAGAACGTGATCGTCATTCTTTCTACCCACATCGTTGAAGACGTAAGTCAACTTTGCCCTAACATGGCGATCTTGATCAATGGAGAAGTACGACTACAAGGCAAACCCGCACGACTCATACAAGAAATTGACGGCAGCATTTGGAGCAAACTACTGCCACGCAATCAAACCGAACAGTACAAAAAGAAGTTCAATATCATCTCAGAGAGACTAGTCGTGGGTCAAACACAGATACTTGTGCAAAGCGAGTTCCAACCTGAAATTGGTTTCGAACTTGTGTCGGCGAACTTGGAGGACGTGTATTTCGCGACCTTGAAAAAGTTTGAGCAAGGAGCACAACATGCTCAGTAATTTGCTCTGGTTCGAACTTAAAATCTATCTAAGACAAGCTGGATTGTGGCTCGGCATTTTACTGTTTTCCGCGCTGGCTGCACTCATCACCACACAACGCAGCTTTGCCAATTCCTCATACGCGATTACGCAAACTTTGCTGTTCATCTCTCCGAATATTATTTTTCTGGTATGCGTACTGGCGACGCCGGTATTGTTGAGAGATAGCCAGCATAAATTCGAATCCTTCATCTACACCACACCACTCGATAAATTTGTCTATCTAGTCAGTCGCTATTTGGGCTTAATGCTTGCGAGTTTGCTAGTCATGTGTGTGATGCTGTTGGCGATGATGCTGACTTCCCTTTTTCTCGATCCGAAACAAGCGGGTAATTTCAATCCGTTTTATTACTTGTCTAGCTTCGCGATTTTCATTGTGCCGAATGTCTTGCTCTGTGTTTCCATCATATTTTCGACTTCGACATTTACCAAAAACGCTTTAGCCATGTATGTCGCAGCGATCGTAGTTTATGTGCTGTACATCATCGGTTCTGTTCTAGGGAACTCGCCTATCCTCGCCAATTCTTCTCCTCTAACGGCGGGGAATTATGGTTTCTCTGCACTTTTGGAGCCATACGGATTAATCGCATTTTTTGAACAATCTGCTTACTGGACTAGTACACAAAGAAATCAACTAGAACCCACTTTGGCAGGTAGCTTGCTAAGCAATCGTCTACTGTGGCTTGCCGTAAGTGCGGCGATGTTTGCCTACACTTATCAAAAATTTTCTTTCAAATTAATTGAAGAAAACTCAAAGAAAAAGCTGGCTACAGAAACAACGCTTGCAGAACCAATTCAGCCTTACCAAGCGGTAAGTCCAAGTCACGACGTGACAGAGTTTCATATCGACATTTGGTTTTCCAAACTCAAATTGGAATACTTGAGCCTCGCAAAAAGTAAGGTATTTTTGGTGTTGGCACTCATCACCATCGTCTTCACTGCGGTACATCTGCTAAGTGAAATCTTAACTGGGCCCATCAATGGTGGGCGGCCTTACTATGCAACTACCGGGATGATTTTAGAATCATTAATTGAACCCTTAGTCATCTTTGGACAATTGATCGCGATTGTGTACGCGGTTGAACTCTATTGGAATGATAGAACTGTGAATTTTCACGCCATCATCGATGCTAGCCCGACCAACAATCTCACTTTTTATCTGGCGAAACTCTGTAATGTGGTCGCTATTCTGTTTAGCTTCATCACACTCAGTGTATTGACCGCGATTGCGTTTCAACTCATTCTTGGCTTACAGCGTGGCATGCATGAAATTAATCTGTCGCAGTATGCCCTACTGTATTACTACGCGGGCATTCCCATTCTGTTGGTGGCTTTGTTTTGCCTATTTTTGCAGGGATTCGCCAAAAATAAAGCGATTGGTTTGCTATTGGGCATGGGCGTATTTTGTTTAAACATCGTCTGGAAAACCTTCAGCATCAAACACCCTTTGCTGGTATTCGCGTATGTTCCCAAATTCTATTATTCAGAAATGGCCGACACGATTTATCACCGCGTAG
>CAYXJI010000061.1:11078-13511 GCA_964465175.1 uncultured Burkholderiaceae bacterium
TTGGATTAGCGCCTATTGGCTATCCCTAGGCGGCCTATTCGCGCTGCTTTCGATCCTATATTGGCGACGCGGCGACTACAGCATTTTCAGCAATATTGCTGGCAATGGCGGCAGCCGCAAGTGGACATCGACAAGTCGTGGCGTATTGTTATGCGCCCTCATCAGCTTTATTGGCACGGGGAGCTATGTGTTTTATCAAACCAATGTGTTCAACAACTATATGAGCGCCAAAGATAAATTGGCGTGGATGGCGCATTACGAAAAGAGCTATGAACAATACAAAGACATGCCACAACCAAGTATAGAAAGCGTCAAAGTCGAATTACATATTCAACCCGAACAGCGTTCGTATCAAGCTACAGGGCAATTGCAAATTCGCAATCAGACATCGCAGCCCATCCATAAAATTTTAGTGAATGTATTGAAGCAAGCACACCTCCAACACAGTGTCAATCTGCAAGGCGCAAAACAAGTGTCTTACGATCCAGCTTTTCAAACTTATTGGTTTGTCCTAGACCAGCCCATGCAGGCACAAGAGAGCCGACAACTCTCGTTTACTTTAGATGTCACACATAATGCCTTTACCAAATTAGATGGAGAGCATTGGGTCACGCAAGGCGGTAGCTATATTGAGCTAGAAGACGTGTTGCCGCAATTTGGCTTTGATCAACGCTATAGGATTAGTGATGAACAAGAACGACTCAAACATAGCTTGGCAGCGGTCAAGTTGGCTATTCCTACAGAGCGCGATCAACTCAGCAAAGAAGACAATGTAAGCTATGAAGCGACGCTATCGACACCTATCGCAAGCGAGCAAAGCGTCGTCACGGTCGGTCAGTTACAAAGAGAATGGCAAGGCAATGGACGTCGCTATTTTCACTATAAGAGTCATCAAAAAGTAGGATTGCAATTAGCCATCGTTGCAGCCGACTTTCACATCACCAAAGCGCAACACAAGGGGGTGAATATCCAACTGTATCGCAGCCCTAAGCACGATCAAGATGATGCCTTAATGCTAGAAGCTTTGACACAAACCATGGATTATTTTGCCACGCATATACAGCCATACACCGACAAAGAATATAGCGTGGTCGAACTCCCCTACTTCGCCAAAGCGCAATCATTCGGTAGCGCCCAACCGGGTATGTATCTGGGTGTGGAAAATCGCTTCTTCAATTTAGATAATCGCGGCATAAAAAAGAACCTATTGTTAAATGGCGTCTCACACGAATTCGCCCATAATTTTTTTGGATTCTCCATTGACCCGAATTACGTGGGTGGGTATTCGATGTTGACCGAAGTGTTATGCAAATACATCGAACTCGTCATGAGTAAAAAACACCAAGGCGAAGCGAGTAATTTAGAGGCGATACATCAAGCAATTGATCGCTATTTACGCCAGCGCCCATATAGCCAAAACACCGAACGACCACTGTTCAGCGTAGGCATGGAGCCGCATATCTATTACAACAAAGGGCAGCACAGTATGTACGCGCTGATGCACTTAATTGGCGAGGACAAAATCAATCTGGCCTTACGCAATTTACTCAAGGAGTTTGCTTATCCACGTAAACCAACTTCCTTAGACTTACTCAATCTGTTTTACCAACAAGCAGATACGGCACAAATCAAGATCATCGACGACTTATTCAAACGCATCGTGTTCCATGATTTCACCGTACACGATGCCAAGACAGTACAACTAGCGAATGGCGAATTTGAAACCACAGTCGATCTGAGTGCACTGAAATATGTGTTGAATGAAACTACGGGCGCAGAAGATCAAGAGACCATCAACGACGACATAGAAATCGCCTTGTTCACAGAATTTCCAATCAAGAAAGACAGCGATCAAATTCTGCTGAATAAGCAATCACTCATGCAAGCGCGCAATACGATACAACTGCGCAGCAAAGTCCGCCCACTGTACGTGCAGATCGATCCACGACGTTTGCGGATTGACCGCACGCCTAGTGATAATTTATTGAAGATTGGGGATTGATGGTTTATTTGGCTTTGGTAGTTTCAAGTAAGGGTTAGCTCAGTAGCACGATTGGAGTCATTGGGCTTACTCTTTTTAAATTTTGAGATCTATCGCTGCGAGAAATTTATGATCAATCTGAGAATGTTGGAGGTATTACGTTCCATGCGATTGATCGCAGTTGGATGTGCGTATTGAATTGATAAGGGCAATGTTGCATGCGCATAGTTATTTAGATCTAATATTCGACTAATTTCGGCGTGAGGAAACTGCATAAAAATTCAGATTTCAGCGTAATGTGCTAAAAATTGAGAATTGACGCCACTTAGATCATTATGCGCGTATCAATTATTGATTGTAGTTCGCCACCAAAGATCGTTCTTGAATTTCATCTCCAGAAATTTAGATTTAAACTGAAAATAAGTCTCAACGTTTGACGTAAGTAGCCACCG
>CAYXJI010000062.1:0-3169 GCA_964465175.1 uncultured Burkholderiaceae bacterium
TCGCATTGAAAATTTAAAATGTTTGGCGGGCATGGGGTCTGTTGGTCAAAGATCGTGTGCTGTAAATATTAATGTTGGGGGAGGTTTTTGAGGCTGCGCCAGTCTGTTTTTTTTGTCCCACGTCGATTCACGAAGTGGGACAGTATCTCAGATAGGGCGCTTGTTGTTGGTGGGGGAGACGTTTTGAAAAGTAGATTTGGTAGCTAAGTGGCACTAATCTGGTTTTATAAAACCTCATCAAGTGGTTTAAGTCGACTTGGTTTGTATGAACTTCGTTTAAATAAATGCAACAAGTTAAACGCAATAAGTGGTAATTCGCGCAAAGTGGATTTTTATGATTCAAGTCCACCTTGCATTAAGTCTGTTGATAGTTTTTTGGAAGTCTTGGGGGAAATAAATGAAAAGTAATTCTAAGCTTGGTCTGACGCCTATCGCGGCAGCGGTTTCAGTGTTGATGATGACAGTCGCTATGTCAGCGCAAGCTCAGCAAGTTGAAACACAGCAAGTTACGGTGACTGGTATTCGCACTGCTTTGCAAAGTGCGGTTAACATTAAACGTAATTCAAACTCCGTCGTCGATGCAGTATCCGCGGAGGATGTAGGTAAATTGCCTGACACTGACGTTGGTGAATCGCTAGGTCGTATCCCAGGTGTGACGGTAGGTCGTGCATTTGGACAAGGCGCCTCGGTGTCTGTCCGTGGCTCTGATCCGCAAATGACGTACACCACCTTAAATGGTCAAACGGTTGCTTCTACCGGTTGGTATGATCAGCAAGCCTTGGATCGTTCTTTTAACTATTCTTTGCTGCCATCCGAGTTGATCGGTGGTATGGATGTGTACAAATCTTCACAGGCCGATTTGACTGAAGGTGGTATCGGTGGCACGGTTATCGTGAAAACGCGTAAGCCTTTGGATTTGAAAGCAGGTACTGCGTATGTTGGTATCAAGGCAGGCAAGGGTAGTGTCAGTGATAAAGTAACGACCGATATTTCAGGTTTGGTAAGCTGGAAAAATGATGCGAATACCTTCGGTATTTTGGTTGCAGGCGCATCTGAAAAAGGTGATTACATCCGCCGTGGTGTTGAGTCCGATTCTCGCTGGTCCGCTGACGTCGCGCCTACCACCTTTGTACAAGAACGTAAACGCACTGCGTTGAACATTAATTTACAAGCACGTCCAGTACAAGGTTTGGACTTAGGTCTGAATTACATGAAATTGGAATTAGATGCTGATAATTCCAATACCAGTCATTACATCTTTCACGATCCTAGCTGCACACAACGCAATGCTAGCGTGAAGTCTGACTTTAATCCTGAAGGCGTTTGCTTGAAGAGTAATACCTCTGCGGCAAAAGCTTCGGATGCATTTATTCAGACCTGGGCGCGTCAAGGTAAGATGACATCAGACAGTTTCACTTTGAACGGCACGTACAAAGGTGAAGGCTTTAAATTGGATGCAATTGCCGGCACGACAAAAGCGGATGGTGGTACTTCTGCTACGACGAATTATTCTTATTTTGGCGGTAATCTACCAAAATGGACAGGTGCAATCGATGCCACAGGCAAACAAATCGTGATCACACCAGCATCTAGTCAGAATGTTTCTGTGGCTAATTTCCCTGCGTCAGCCGGTCCTGCAGGTACATGGGCAACGACACGTGGTCCTAATGCAGATAAAGAAAATTTCGCGCAAGTCGATTTATCTTTGAATGTGAACTGGGGTGCGATTACTTCCTTCAAAACGGGTTTGCGTAAATCGGATCACACCTTCCAAAAGCAGACAGATCGTTCAGTCTTTGCAGCAACGACCAAAGAAGTTCCAACAGCAAGCCTGTACGATGGCACGATCGCCATGGGAACTTTGGGCTGGGTTTCTCCACGTCCTAATATCGCGGCTATGATGGCGAATACTAACGCCAATGTGACTGGCTGGGTTGAAGAGCGCGGTGGCTATGGCAAATTGAAAGAAGATAATACAGCCTTGTACGGTATGTTTAACTTCGAACAAGATAAATTGCATGGTAACTTTGGTTTACGTTATATCAGTTCTGATGTGACTGCTGAAGGTTACAAATTGGACGGTACGGTATTGGCTGCAGGCGAAATCGCTCAAAATGCAGGTTGGGGTCGTACTAAGAAAACAGAAACAGCGAAATACAACGACGTATTGCCGAGTTTGAATTTGGCCTACGATGTCAATAGCAACATGATCTTCCGTGCGACCGCATCACAGGCTATTACGCGTCCAAACTATGAAAATATGTTTATCGCGACGCAAGTAGGCTTCCAAGATACCGTGGCTGGCAATGAATCAGTGAGCTATGGTAGCGTTGGATTGAAGCCGATGAAGTCGACGCAATTTGATTTGGGCTTGGAATACTACTACGGTAAGGGTGACCTGATTTCCGTGATGTATTTCCACAAAAATATCAACAACTTCATCACGACAACGACCAAGATCAATCAAAGCATCGGTATCGTGAGCCCAGACAGCAAGAAGGATAGCTGGACGGTCAATCAATACATCAATGCGGGCGGCGGTAAGATTGATGGTATCGAAGCACAGATCAATCACTCTTTTGATCATGGTTTTGGCGTAGTCGCAAACTACACCTTGTCGAATGCAACAGCGCCATCAACCAGTTATCAAGATCAGTTGAATGTGTTTACTTTGTCTTCTAAGCACAATGCCAACTTGGTCGGCTATTGGGAAAACGAAACTTACTCTGCACGTGTGGCGTACAACTGGCGCTCAAAGTACATGATTCGTGAAACAGGTTGGTATGGTAATCGTATGCATGACGCCTACGGTACTTTGGATGCGAGCGTAGGTTGGAACATCAATAAAAACTTCAGAGTCGGATTTGAAGCGACTAACTTGCTTAAGCAAGATGATGTTCAGTACGGCGCAGCAGCTGCTAACACGACGGTTAAAGATCCTTTGAAAATGGGCTATCCAGCCTGGTCATTCATGGGTGAAAGAACCTACCGTGTCAGTTTGAGCGCGAAGTTCTAATCATTAGCTATTGATGCGTAGGTTTTGATGTTTAGCGCTTGATCCATAAGCGCTAAAAAACCTAGGCTTTGGATAAAAAAGTCCGGTTTTTACCGGACTTTTTTTCGATCAAAAATCGTAAAAAGTATTGACCGTCAAGCGACCGCTGTCAGC
>CAYXJI010000062.1:3179-6868 GCA_964465175.1 uncultured Burkholderiaceae bacterium
GGGCGTTGATGCTAATCGCAGGATTTACGCATGCCGTGTGTAAAAGACTGCCGCGATAAATCACTAAGCGATTGTATCTGGCAGGGATCATGCCGAGAAAATCAAAATGCTCGTTGCCACCGTCAAAATACCGTTGCGCTGGTCGTAGGGCGTTGATCTCCGCGTAATAAACATCCAGATAATGTTCACGTGTACTATCGGTAATTTGCTGTAAGCCCGTTGCCTTATGCCGATAGAAACCTGTGCCACCGTGCCTTTCATTGCATAAATAGAGCAATACCGCCATGTGATGCGGCGTACTGGAGTCGAAGTGCGGGGTTCTTTGCAATGGGCCAAGCTCTTGCGCAGGCATCGTCGTTAAGGAAAATGCGCATACACTTTTGCGTAAGGCCATATGCTCCGGAACTTGAAAATGTGCTTTGATAATTGGTTCTAGAAAATCAGTAATGCATGCGGAATAATCGCCGGGCGCTAGGGCGCGTAGGCCAGGGTAGCCTTTCTGTTCGGCGTAGCCTGGATAGCGCTCGAATCGACTTTGACAGGCAAGCGTTAGCATCGCATCAGGATCGAGCAGAAAGTTATCGATCATCAATGCTTGATGTTCGCCGATGTCAAGCACTTGAAGATCAGCTTCGGGGTTGATGGCAAATGGCTTCGTCATCTTACTTCTCCATAGTGTTACGGTAAGCCTGATTAAACTTGTCTAGCCATTCGCGATGACCGAGTAATTCTTTAGAAAGTGTTTGCGTCTTAATTTTGATATTTTGAAGCTCGCGTTGAAAATAGTTTTCTTCGAAATGCGTCATATTCTTAGCTCGTGTATTAAATTTCATGCCATACAAAACGAAGAGAAAATTATCGACATCGAATAAATCAAAACGACTGAAAAAATCGGATTTTTTTGGGGCATTCGCTTTCCAAATGGCCAGCCGTTCTGCCAAGACATCTGACAACTTGGCTTCATGGTGATATGCGCGCCAGAATGTTGAATCTCGTCGATCCGAGAGATGATAATGCAATTGCACGAAATCAATTACGCGTTCCCAAGCATAGGCTACGACTTTGTTGCAGTAGTTGGCGGCGACCGACATAGATGCTTTTTCGGTAGAGAAACTGCGAGCAAATAGTTCTGCTGAAAAGTCGGTAACAAAAATAGAGGTTGCTTCTAAAGGCTCGACAAAGCCTTGCGCTAATCCTAAAGCGACGGCATTCTTACACCAAAATTTTTCTCTATATCCCATGCGCATAGGGATTTTTCTCGGCGTAAAATTTTCCACATCGAGCTTCAGATGTTGAGACAGTTGTTCGATAGCTTTTGCTTCTGTCATATGCGCACTGGAGTAGACAAAACCGACGCCACGGCGATTGCTTAAAGGGATGTCCCATAACCAACCGGCGCTATGCGCTTTGGCTAAAGTGTAGGGAGGGATTTCCGCACTAGAGGCGGTCGGAATCTGCACCGCGAGCGCCGTATCCGTCATTAATTGTGAGGATTTTTCTACGAAGGGAATATTGAATAACTTCCCTAAAATTAATGAATGAAATCCAGTGCAATCGACATAAAAGTCGTAATGCAGCCGTTCACCCTCTTTGCTGATGAGGTAGTCGACTTCACCATTGGCATTGAATACCGCGTCGATGATGGTCGCAGTTTTATGCAGTACGCCAAATCGTTCTTTGGCATTTTTGGCTAAGAGTTGACCAAATTTGACGGCATTAAAATGGTAGGCATAATTTGTCCAGCCCTCATATTCTAGCGACGCTATTCTCTTGGGCGATTTCATCGCTTCGGCCAAATCGGGTACTTCGCTGACCTCGGCAAAACGCATCGCGTTGGCATTCTTTAGATACAGTGATGTGACGTCGATGCCAGAAGGATAGGGGGAGGAAAAAGGGTGGTAATAGCTGTTATCGCCATGCTGCTCAGTAGGATTCATCCAATCCACAAACTTAATGCCTTTCTTAAACGTGGCGTCACAACTCGCTAATAATTCTGCTTCAGAGATACCAAATTTCATCAGTGATTTTCTGATGTGCGGTACGGTGCCTTCACCAACCCCGATGATGCCAATTTCGGCTGATTCTATGACGGTAATTTTGAGGTCGGTCTCAGCGCGTAACTCCACCGCTAAGTGATTGGCGGCTAGCCAGCCTGCCGTGCCGCCGCCAATGATTGCAATATGTTGTACTTTCATTTTTTTCGTTCAAAAGAAATCAGAAAAGAACCCGGAGAAACCGGAAAGAAATAGCGCAGTCGAGGTCAACGCGCGCTAGGGCGCATTGCACTTTACTGGCATCAATAGTGGGGGGATTGAATCGATGGTGCATTGCAAATTTCAAGCTTTAAGTATTCCATATTTCGATCTTGATCACAAGCCATTATGCGCTATGGCGGGTCATTCATCGCTGCTTAATTGCTGCTTAATTGCTGCTTTGGTGCTGTATAGTCGCGGCGTTGGTAATGAAGTGGTATTTCTATCGCCGGTGTTGGATTGAGTCAACATACCATTGCATGCCAATTGGCAATAATTTTATATTTAATCCTTATTTAACAATGACTTAAATTGCTTGCGATGAATTTATAGCTAATACCATTGCTCAAAATACATACAATACCAGTCAGTTATTGGCAATACCACATGAATACCGTTTGACAATTGGTATTGTAGAAGTCTACAGTGAAGGCTCTTCGAAAAAATAAGTGTGTGATTATTTTTTGATCTGTATGTGATGTCGTTAATAAGCCTGTGGGGGGAGTGTTCGATAGCACAACAATCGCATGAATGTGTGAGGGAATGCTGAAGAGTTTTGTCTAAATTAGTTTGACTAGAAGTTGGTTCTATCTCAGCCTATTTTTTTAGGTTAATGCGTAGTAATTGGTGCGATGTGAGTTGGTTCGACTCGGATTTAAATCGAGGGCGAATTGAATTTGCAGAGCTTTAAATGTTTTTATGGAAGTCTTGGGGGAATACATGAAAAGTAATACGAAATCGAATCTGACGCCAATCGCATCAGCTGTCACTGTTTTAATGATGACTGTGGCGATGTCCGCGCAGGCGCAACAGGCCGACACAAAGAAAGCTGAAAAAGAAGAGCAGCAACAAGTTATCGTGACTGGTGTGCGCGCGTCTATGCAGCAGTCTTTAAATCAAAAACGCAATGCTGAATCGCACATTGAAGTCATTACGGCTGAAGATATCGGTAAAATGCCGGATAAAAACGTTGCCGATTCTTTGCAACGCGTTTCTGGCGTGACGACTAGCTCTGCTTCTGGTAATGAAGGTGGTTTCGATGAAAATGATCGCGTCAGTATGCGCGGTACTAATCCAAGCTTGACCCAAACGCTGATCAACGGTCATAACATGGCGGCTGGCGATTGGTTTGTTTTGAATCAATCTGGTGCCGGTGTAGGACGCTCAATTAGCTACACACTGTTGCCATCGGAGCTGGTTGGTCGAATTGAAGTCAACAAAACTTCTCAAGCTAGCTTGGTCGAAGGTGGTGTTGCTGGTTCTATTAATGTGATCACGCGCAAGCCTTTGGAATTCAAAAAACAGTTGACGGCTGAGGCTTCCCTCGGTGTCGTTTATGCAGATTTGCCAAAAAAATCCGATCCACAGTTGAGTGGCCTGATCAACTGGAAAAATGATGCAAATACCTTTGGCTTGATGGTGCAGGCGTTCTCCGAA
>CAYXJI010000062.1:6878-12164 GCA_964465175.1 uncultured Burkholderiaceae bacterium
TTTAGGATGGTCACAAATCTCTGCTACTAGCCCTATGGCTAAAACAAATCCAGATTTGGCCGGTGCTTATTATCCAAGTTTGATGGGTTCTGCTTTGTTTGAGCAAACACGCCATCGCACTGGCGGTTTGATCAGTGCCCAATTTAAGCCTAGCAAAGAGTTTGATGTGGTGTTGAGTGGATTTAGCTCTAAATTGGATGCGGCTAACTACAACCGCAACTATATGCTTTGGGGTTCTCACTTCATTGATGCTGGCAACGGACAGGCACCAGAGCCAGGCTACACCGTCGCGACAAAAAATGGCATTAAGACTTTAACGAGTGCGACATTTAAGCCAGTCGCTGGTACGACGTATGGTGTGTATGATCAAATCTCCCGCCCTGATGCTGGTTCTGAGGTGAATTTCTTCAGTGCCGAAGCAACTTGGAAAGCTAGCTCTGATCTGCGTTTTAATGGCCAGTTAGGGACGTCTAAAGCGAAAGGTAAAACCCCAACACAAGACGTTGCTGAGTGGAATGTCGGTATCGGTTCCGGTGCTTCATTCAAAATTAATGGCGTGGATAATGCAGCGGACTGGAAATTGGGTAACACCAATTATGCGAGCCGCTCAAGTGACACTTTAGGTTGGGTTTTTGGCTACCAAAACACACTGGTGAATGATGAAGAGTCATGGGCGAAATTGGACGGCGAATATCAGCTAGGTCAAGGTGTTTTTAGTTCCTTGAAATTCGGTGTACGTGCAACTGAACATAAGCGTGATAGCGGCGCTGCGCTTGGTCAAGGTCCTGGTTGTAAGAATGCTGCCGGTACGCAAGCACCGTGGGATTGGTCACAATCTACTTGGTGTCCTGTTGGCACTATTGCCCAAAATGACCCAGCTAAGTTCCCATCAACAGTGAGCCAATATCCATCAAATTATGGCTCTGGTTTGGGTGGTAATTTCCCCTCCAATGTTTGGTATTACACGCCAGCGCAATTGGCTGAGTTTAATAAATACTCAAATCGCGATAACAACGGCACACGTCTTGATTACGGTACGCAATTTGCCCTGAATGAAAAAGTCAATGCATTCTATGTTCAAGGCAATATGGAAGGTGAGGGCTGGAGTGGTAATGTGGGTGTGCGTGTAGTCCAAACCAAAGAGAGTGTTGTTTCCACGTTGACTGGGCCTGGCGCGGGACAAAAGACCTCTGATTTTGGTACTTTCCACTTTGCGAAAACTGACAATACTTTCAACGATGTATTGCCAAGCTTAAACCTGCGTTTTGATTTGAACAAGGATTTGGTGGCGCGTCTTGCAGTGTCTAAAACCATGACACGTCCTGACTTCGGTGCACTGGCTAGCGCGATTAGTTTGAGCCCACCATCAACGGCGACAGGTACTGGTAGCGGTAGTGGTGCAAATCCTAATTTGAAACCAATTCGCTCGAATAACTTTGATGCTTCTTTAGAATGGTATTTTGCGCCGCGTGCCTTGGTATCTGGTAGCTTGTATTACATGGATTTGACGAGCTATGTCGGCATAGGTCAAGTATCACAAAGCTATTTCACTACTAGTGCAGCGATTCCTCAAGGTGCGATGGTGCCTTACGTGTTGAGTGTTCCTGTAAATACCAGTGCGAAAGTGAAAGGCTTTGAGTTGGCTTACGAACAACCGATCAGCACGAATTTCGGTTTTGCAGCTAACTTCACATACGCTGACGCGAAAGATGCAAAAGATCAAGAAGTGGTCGGTGCGTCTAAGAACACGTATAACTTGAGTGGTTACTACGAAGATGACACGTTTAATGCGCGCCTGTCTTATAGTTACCGTTCTGCGTTCTATAGCGGTTTGGATCGTGAGACCGCCTTCTCTCAAGCAGCGACAGGTTCTTTGTCGGCGTCATTGGGTTACAAAATCAATGAAAACTTTGCGCTTTCTTTTGATGCGCATAATTTGAATAACCCAACTTTGAAGTATTTCGCTTTGAATGATAATCAGCCACGTTCTATCTATCAAAGTGGTCGTCAGTACTATTTGACTTTGCGCGTCAAAATGTAATTGAACTGTGGTTCGAGCCATCTAAGTTGAAGAAATGCGCAAGTCAGGTTTGGGATGGTTCGGCAATGGTTCTGAGATAGTTCTTTGCAACTATCTTTAGCGGAGGTAGTGAGGGTGGCGAGGCGGTAAAAGCTTCGCCACTTTTTTTAAATCATTTTATTGTGGACTATTCGGTCGCAGAGAAGTTTGTGTGTGTGAAAGCTTGTGGTACTTTTGTCGTAAATGATGCAAGAACCGACTTGAAAATGCCCAATAGATTGAATACCACTTAAATACCTATTGACATCCACTTTGGAAACACCTAAAGTGTACTTAAGTCGTAATTTCTATCTGAATTTCTGTTGCTTTTGTTGGGCGTGCCATTAAAAGGTAATGCTTTCAACAGAGCTTTTTTGTTGGATGAAGCCGTGAAAGATTTCAAGCAAGTGCCGTCCCAATTTCAATCGCAGACTCAGCTGCCGATTCAGCAGCAGTTTCAATATTTAGTCGGCGTAGACGGCGGCGGCACGGGAACGCGTGTTTTGCTGGTCGATAAAGACGGTAAAGAATTAGCGCGCGCTAGTGCTGGTCCCTCTGGATTAATGCACGGTGCAAAGGCTGCCTGGCACTCTATTCTAGCCGCAATCGATAGCGCATTTGCTGAAACTGGTATGCCCACTCCGGCCTTAGGCCAGATCGCAATAGGCTGTGGTTTAGCGGGTGTGAATAACAAAGTATGGGCCGATGAATTTCGCGCTGCAAATCCAGGATTTTTGGGTCTGGCGGTGGAAACCGATGCGGGAACTACCTTGCTCGGCGCGCATCAAGGGCAACCCGGTGCCATCATCGCATTGGGTACAGGTAGTGTGGGCGAGGTCATGTATGCCGATGGCTCTAGGCGTGAAGTCGGGGGCTGGGGTTTTCCTTCTAGCGATGAGGCGAGCGGTGCTTGGATGGGCTTACGGGCAATTAATCACGTACAGCATGCTTTGGATGGCCGCAGTCCTATGGATGCATTTGCCCAAGCGCTAATCGAATTTTGTGGTGGTAGTCGCGATGCAGTATTCGCTTGGTTAGGCGGCGCCAATCAGACCAAATTTGCCCAGTTGGCACCATTAGTTATCGCGTCTGCGGCAACTGATCCGAATGCCAAAAAAATCTTGTTGGATGCAGGTCTAGAAGTGGAAAAAATGGCGCAGGCCTTAGACCCAACTGGTATTATGCCAATTGCTTTATGCGGTGGCTTAGCGGATGCACTTTGGACTTATTTGCCAGAGAATTTATTAGCGCGTGTCTGCAAGCCTAGTGGTGACTCTGCCGCAGGGGCACTGATTTTGGTTAAGAACCAATTTTTGAAGTCGTAACATTCATAGCGAATTCAGAGGAAAAAAAAGATGCTGGCACAATTAATTGATTTCAAGCCTGATGGCGATAGCTCTACCCCGCTGTATTTGCAACTGGCAAATAAGTTGGCGAATGGTATTCACAATGGCTATTGGCAGCCTGATGAGGCATTGCCTTCTGAGCGTATGTTGGCAGAGGCATTGGAAATCTCTCGTGTGACCGCGCGTAAGGCAATTGAAATGCTATGTGAACGTGGTTTGCTGACGCGCAAGCACGGTTCTGGTACCTATATCACACCAAAATTAGAACAGCCTTTATCGCGCCTCACCAATTTTAGTGAAGAGTTGCGTCAGCGTGGTTTTATGCCGGGCTCCCAATGGTTATCACGAGATACGGGTGTGGCGTCGCCAGAAGAAATTTTATCTTTAGGCTTGTCTCCTCACTCAGTGGTGTCGCGCTTAAAGCGTTTGCGTACGGCAGACAATGTGGTGATGGCGATAGAAAGCACGACCATTCCTCATCTCTATTTGCCAAATCCTAAGCTGGTCACCGATAGTTTGTATGGATATCTCGATCAAAATAATGCATCTCCAACCCGTGCTTTGCAACACATTCGCGCTGTGAGTGCGACCGCAGAGCAGGCAAAATTAACTGGACTAAAACAAGGTACAGCGATGTTGTTGATCACGCGTGTTGGCTATCTGGCCAATGGTGCTGCAGTGGAATTAACGCATTCGTATTGCCGCAGTGATTATTATGACTTTGTCGTGGAGTTGTTTAGATGAGTGTACTTGGATCAGCCACACAAAGCATACAAGGCAATGTTCTAACGCCGAGCGGTTGGGTCAACGGCAGCATTGCTTTTGATCAAAAAATCACTGCTTTGCCGACGCAGACTGTCGATCCCGATAGTAATCAGGCTTGCTATATTTTGCCTGGTTTTATTGACTTGCATGTGCATGGCGCGGGCGGTAAAGACACGATGGAAGGTGTTGGCGCAATCGAAGTGATTTCGCGTATGCACGCGCAACATGGTACGACCAGTATGCTGGCGACCACCATGACAGCGCCTATGTCAGATTTGGAGAATGCACTGCATGCCTTGACGAGCGTCTGTGCGCAGCGCGCAAGCGGTGCGGCGCGCGTGCTGGGCGTGCATTTGGAAGGCCCCTACATCAACCCGGGTAAGTTGGGCGCGCAGCCTGATTTTGCCCATGCGGGATCTTTAGAGCAAGTACAACATTTGCATCGTATTGCACCGATTAAATTAATCACGCTAGCACCTGAAGTCGAAGGCAATTTGGCGATGGTGCGGCAGCTGACCGATCTTGGGATGCGTGTGCAATTAGGGCATACTTTAGGGACTTACGAAGACGGTGTGGCAGCCTTAGAAAATGGTGCCAGTAGTTTTACCCATTTGTATAACGCGATGTCGCGTCTCGATCATAGAGCGCCGGGCATGGTTGGTGCAGCCTTAGCGCATGCCAACTTTGCCGAAATTATTCCTGATTTATTGCATGTGCATCCAGGCGCGATACGTGCTGCGATGCGCGCGATTCCAAAAATCTATTGTGTGACTGACTCCACTTCCGCATCGGGCATGCCTGATGGTGAATATATGTTGGGTCGTCAAGTAGTACATAAATGTCTGGGCGGTGTGCGCCTCGCGGATGGCACACTTGCAGGTAGCACATTGACGATGGATCAGGCATTAAAGAATTTAGTCAAGATTGGCTTAGAGCTAGACGATGCTTCTAAGCGTGTTTCTACCTACGCAGCAGATTTTTTAGGATTATCTGATCGTGGCCGTCTGCAAGTGGATGCCTATGCAGACCTCGTAGTTCTTGATCGTGATTTGAATCTAATTGCTGTTTATATCGAGGGAGAAAAAATTGAGCTCAAAGATGCTTAAAGAGGCGTGT
>CAYXJI010000062.1:12174-13391 GCA_964465175.1 uncultured Burkholderiaceae bacterium
TCGTCAGGTGAATTTGTCGCAGCGCAGTTAAGTCAGGATAAAGAACGTTTGGTCGAGTTGGGGCAGTTTTTACGCGCCACGCCACCTTCGTCTGTGGTGACGATTGCACGCGGCAGCTCAGATCATGCGGCAAACTATGCTGCGTATTTGATCATGGCGAGACTAGGTCATATTGTCGCTTCTTTACCTATGTCTTTGGTGACTTTGAATAAAGCGCCACTGCATGTTAAAAATGCTTTAGCCATTGCGATCTCGCAATCGGGCCAAAGCCCGGACGTGGTGGAGCCGATTCGTTACTTCCGCGAAAATGGCGCGACGACAGTCGCATTGGTGAATGATGCCAGCTCTCCTTTAGCACAAAGCGCACAATGGACGATGCCGCTGCATGCTGGTCCAGAGTTAAGTGTTGCGGCGACCAAAAGCTTTATCACTTCCTTGGTGGCAGGCGCACGTTTGGCCGGACATTGGCAAAATGATCCTGCATTCTTGGCGGGGATTGAAGAATTGCCGCAAGTATTGCATCAGGCCACGCAGATCGATTGGTCGAATGCTTTGGAGGTACTGGTACCTGCGCAAAGAATTATGGTAGTCGGGCGTGGCATTAGTTTCTCGGTGGCTTTGGAATCTGCTTTGAAATTTAAAGAAACGTCGGTGATACAAGCCGAGGCATTTAGTGGCGCAGAAATTAAACACGGCCCTATGGCATTGATCGATGATGGTTACCCCTTGTTGATTTTCGCGACCCGTGGCCCAGCGCAAGCAGGTTTGATCGCCTTAGCCGAGGAGATGCGTGGCCGTGGTGCGAATGTCTTGTTGGCTGCGCCGGCCGATGTGAGGGAGCGTAATTTGACTTTGGCCACGGCAGCGACGCCAGATCTCGATCCTATCGCAGCAATCCAATCGTTTTACGTGATGGCAGCACAACTCTCGGTGGCCCGTGGTTTGGACCCGGATAAACCACGTCACTTGAGCAAAGTGACGAAGACCAATTAAGCTGCGCGAAGAAAATGAAGCGGGAAATCAGAAAGCGTGATTCCCGCTTTTATTTTCTTGAACTCTGTGAATTTATTTTGGAAAAGTAATGAACCATATCAGTCAAGAAGAAGCCCGCCGTATTGCTGGGCAGTCGATCATGATTCGCATGCCGGAGACGGTTTTAAGTGCGTCCACTGCGAATTTTATTCGTGAACATCATATTCGCGCGATCTGTCTATTTC
>CAYXJI010000063.1:0-4337 GCA_964465175.1 uncultured Burkholderiaceae bacterium
CTCGGTCGCACCTTCATAAATGCGCAATGCACGAATCTCGCGATACAGTCTTTCTACCGGCACTTCACTCATCACGCCCAGGCCACCAAACATCTGCACCGCCGCATCGATCACTTGTTGCGCACCTTCGGTTGCGACCATCTTGGCCATCGCCGCTTCTTTGGTAACGCGCTGTCCCTGATCACGTTGCCAGGCCGCGCGATACACCAGCAAAGCCGCACTGTCTATGGTGGTCGCCATCTGTGCCAACTTGGCTTGCGTCAATTGAAAATCTGCTAGCGTTTGTCCAAACATCTGCCGACTGGTGGCGCGCGCCATCGCCTCCTCTAAAGCGCGACGGGCAAAACCTAAAGCTGCAGCAGCAACCGACGTACGAAACACATCCAAAGTCGCCATGGCGACTTTAAAACCTTGACCGCCTTCACCGATGCGCTGACTGACGGGAATGCGGCATTGATTGAATTTCAGCCGCGCTAATGGATGCGGTGCAATCACGTCTATACGCTCGGCGATCTCGAAACCTTCAATCTCAGCATCCACGATAAAAGCAGAGATACCACGTGCGCCTGCCGCTTCACCGGTTCTGGCAAAGACCACATAGAAGTCGGCGATACCGCCATTCGAAATCCAAGTCTTTTCACCTTCCAATACATAATAGTCGCCTTGGGCATCGTGTACCAGAGTGGCTGCACATTGCATGGCAGCGACATCAGACCCGGCGTTGGGCTCTGATAACGCAAACGCAGAAATCAATTTGCCTTGCCCGACTTTTTCTAAGTAAGTGGCTTTTTGTTGTGTGCTACCGAATAGGCTAATCGCACCTGTGCCCAAACCTTGCATCGCAAAAGCGAAATCGGCTAAGCCGGAATAACGCGCTAAGGTTTCTCGTAAAATACAAATGGCGCGAGTGTCAATCACGTCTTGCTTCGCGCCGTAGCTTTTGCCGGCTATCACATGTTGCAAGTAACCCGCATCGCCTAACTGTTTAACCAGATCGCGACATGCTTGGTCAACATCTGAGCCGTGGCTTTGATGCAAACACTGACTAGCCCAAGCGTCTAATTCAGTTTGTAACTGGCAATGTTCTTCGTTGAAGAAAGGCCAGTTTAGGTGTGAGGTGTTTGGCATGGTTTTCTGTTCGTTCTTTCTGATTTCGATTCGTTGGACGGGATCAATCTACGTCCCACATTGTTCGCTCTGCCGCGCGCTACGTTCTGGCGGCGCGGGTTGCACCCGCCCTATCTAGTTTCATGAAACAAAAAACTTCGCTAATCGCCCTCAAATTGCGGTTTTTCTTTATTCACAAACGCATGATAAGCGCGATGAAAATCATTCGTCATCATGCAAATTGCTTGGGCTTGGGCTTCTGCATCAATGGCTTGATCGACACTCATATCCCATTCTTCGTGTAGCATTTTTTTGGTCATGGCGTGGGCGAAAGTCGGGCCGCTGGCTAGATTGATGGCATAAGTTTGTGCTGCGCGGATCACCTCGCCGGGTTCGGTTAATTGATTAAAAAATCCCCAACGCTCGCCTTCTTCGCCGGACATGCTGCGTCCGCTGTATAACAAATCGGAGGCGCGCCCTTGCCCAATAATCCGAGGCAAAATCGCGCAGGCGCCCATGTCGCAGCCTGCTAGTCCAACACGGGTAAACAGAAACGCGGTCTTGCTGCGGCCCGTCGCTATCCGAATATCCGACGCCATGGCGATAATCGCGCCAGCACCTGCGCAAATGCCATCGACCGCGGCGATAATCGGCTGCGGGCAGGCGCGCATGGCTTTGACTAAATCACCGGTCATTTGCGTAAAGCGCAGTAAGCCGGGCATAGCGAGTTGCGTCAATGGGCCGATGATTTCGTGCACATCACCGCCCGAACAAAAATTCTCACCCGCGCCTGTGATCACGATGACTTTGACATCATCGGCAAAGCACATCGCGCGAAACAGATCGCGCAACTCGGCATAAGAATCAAAGGTCAGCGGGTTTTTACGCTCGGGCCGATTTAGCGTAATCGTCGCGACTTGATGCTCGACTTGATAAGCAAAATGCTTCGCCTGATACTTTGCCAGCATTTGGTGATTGCCAGGTAAATTACTGGCACTTCCTTGTAGGTAGTTCATAACGATCTCATTCATTCTTATTCGTTTTCATGCTGCTTACTACTCGCGCTCACATCCGACTTCACGCTCGATAATAGGCTAATCATTTGATTCTTTTGTTCTGTATTTAAACCCGCAAACAATTCCGCCACCCAAGCTTCGTGCACGCTTGCCATAGTCTTAAATGCTTTGCGGCCGGCTGACGTGAGTTTCACACTGTAGGCGCGTCTATCTTGTTTATCGCTCACCCGCATCACCAAACCTTCTTGTTCTAGCTGATCGGTGATACCGGTAATATTGCCGCCAGTGACCATCATACGTTTGGACAATTCCCCCATGCGCAAACCATCAGGATGGCGCTCCAATTGCGCCATCAGATCAAAGCGCGGCAAGGTGATGTCGAACTCTGCGCGCAAGCGATTGCGGATTTCATTTTCTATCATCACGGTGGTGGACAACATGCGCAGCCATAATTTTAAAGACTGATGATGATCTTGGGTTAAGCGGGTTTCCAGGTCGACAGGATCAGTGTTTACATCATGCTCATTTTCAGCCGTTCTCATCACATCACCTCACCACCGGCAACTGCAATCGATTGACCATTTTGCGCTGCGCTCGCAGGCGAACAGAGCCAGAGCACCGCATCGGCAACCTCTTCTGGCTGTATCAAGCGTTGTTGCGGATTCGCTGCCGCCAGCTCAGCGCGTGCTTGCGCCTCACTGCGCCCGGTCTTTGTCATAATATTAGCAATCGCATCGCGCACGATATCGGTTTCGGTGTAACCTGGGCAGACGGCGTTCACGGTCACACCTTTTTGTGCGACTTCCAAGGCGAGTGATTTGGTCAAGCCGATCACCCCATGTTTGGCTGCTGCATAGGCGGCGACATAAGCATAGCCTTTGAGTCCAGCGGTGCTCGCCACATTGACAATGCGCCCCCAAGCTTGCGCTAACATGACTGGTAAGACTTGTTGCGTACATAGAAAAGTGCCCGTCAAATTAACGGCTAACATGTGCTGCCATTGTGCTTCTGTGGTTTTTAAAAATGGTGCGGAGCTTGCCTGTCCTGCGTTATTGATCAGGATATCGACAGCCCCAAATTGTTGAACGGCTTGGGCAAATCCTGCGGTGACAGAAGCGCTGTCGCTGACATCCATCATCAGCGCTTGTATCAATCCCGCCTCATGGCAGCTTTGCACCGCCGTTTGCAAATTCACCTCGGTACGTCCGGTGATCGTCACTTTAACGCCTTGCGCTAACAGAGCCTGTGCAATCGCCAAGCCGATACCCGTCGCGCCGCCCGTGACTAGCGCGTGTTTTCCTACCAATGCAGGGTGAAAAAAATTCATATCAGCCTTCCAATAATTTTGCGGCGATCTCTTGCGGACTCATGCCGCGACTGGCTGCTGCCACTTGACGCTCGCGTTCGAGATTGCGTTCTAATTGCAATTTACCTGCGACGTATTGTGCTGGCCAAGCGATGTCGGTGAATCCGAGTTTGGCCGCTTCGTGCAAAGTCCAAGCCGGATCGGCCAAGTGTGGTCGCGCTATCGCACACAGATCAGCGCGACCCGCCGCGATAATACTGTTCACATGATCGGCTTCAAAAATCGCACCGACGGCTATAGTAGCAATCTGCGCTTCATTGCGAATACGATCTGAAAACGGTGTCTGAAACATGCGGCCATACACCGGTTTTTCTTGCTTACTGACCTGACCTGAAGAGCAATCTATCATGTCGGCACCCGCTTGTTTAAACAACTTAGCGATCGCGACCGCATCATCCGGCGTGATGCCACCCGCCACCCAATCGTGCGCCGAGATGCGTACCGACATGGGCTTATGCTGCGGCCACACTGCACGCATTGCCGCAAATACGTCTAAATGATAACGACAGCGATTTTCCAAATTGCCACCGTATTCATCGCTGCGTTGATTGGTCAATGGCGAGATGAAACTCGACAAAAAATAACCGTGCGCACAATGCAGTTCTACCCAATCAAAACCGGCATGATCGGCAGCGATGGTGGCCGCCACAAATTCATTCAACACTTGCGTCATTTGCGCTTTAGTCGCAGCTTTTGCGACTTGCGAAACCCCTTGCAAATATTGTTGATCGGAAGCAGAAATCAAAGGCCAATTACCCGAATCCAAAGGCTGATCGATACCATCCCAAGCGCGTTTGGTAGAACCTTTTGCGCCTGCATGACCGAGCTGCACGGCGATCTTAGCATCG
>CAYXJI010000063.1:4347-13375 GCA_964465175.1 uncultured Burkholderiaceae bacterium
TGTTGAGATGCACAAAATCAACGATGCGCTGCCATGCCTGCGTCTGTTCTGGCGCATACAGGCCGGGACATGCCGGCGTGATACGACCGTCCGCCGAAACGCAAGTCATCTCTGCAAACACCAAACCAGCACCACCCATAGCACGACTGCCGAGATGCACTAAATGGTAATCGCCAGCGATACCATTCACAGCGGAATACTGTGCCATCGGTGACACCACGATGCGATTTTTCAATACAAGCTCGCGCACTTTAAAAGGCGTGAACATCGGCGGAATAGTTTGCGCGGTGGTGGGCACCGCCACGCCCGCATTGGCAAAGGCTTGCTCGGCAATCCACACTTCAAAACTGCGCACAGATGCCGCATCACGCAGACGCAAATTCTCATGCGATAAACGCTGGCTGCGCGTCAACATAGAGTAAGCAAATTGCGGCGCCTCCATCGCGGTATAACGCTGCACGTTTTCAAACCATTCCATAGAATTACGCGCCGCGCTTTGTATCTTCAATACCTCAATCGCCCGCAGATCTTGATACGCCGCCATCACCGCTTGTAGGCCAGCAGCGCCATGCTGCGCAAAACAATTCGCTAGCTCAATGGCGTCTTCCAATGCCAGTTTAGTTCCCGAACCGATAGAAAAATGCGCGGTATGCGCGGCGTCGCCCATCAACACCACTGGCACGGTTTTACCATTGAGCTGATTTTGGTGCACCCACTGCTTGCAAATAATGCGCGGAAATTTTATCCAACTGGCAGAACCTCGTAAATGACTAGCGTTAGTCATCAAGGCGTTGCCGTCCAAATATTTGGCGAATAATTTCTCACAAAAAGCGATGGCTTGCGCCTGATCCATTTGATCGAGTCCGGCCTTCAACCATACTTCTTCCGGCGTCTCAACGATGAAGGTCGCGGTGTCACCATCATATTGATAAGCATGGGCTTGAAACCAGCCATATTCGGTTTCTTCAAACGCAAAGGTGAAGGCAGAGAATAATTTTTTTGTACCGAGCCAGACAAAGCGGCATTTACGTGTATCGATATCAGGCTGGTAGGTGCTTTCATAGCGCGTACGAATCCGGCTATGCAAGCCATCGCTGGCGATCACGAGATCGGCATCATACGTTTGCGCTAAAACTTGGTCATCCTGCACATCCGTTTCAAAGACTAATTCCACGCCCAATTGCTCACAGCGCTCTTGCAGAATATTCAGCAGACGTTTGCGACCTATACCGCAAAACCCATGCCCACCCGAAGTCACGACCTGCCCTTTAAAATGCACGTCGATGTCATCCCAATGATTAAAAGCCTGCAAAATCGTCTTCGCAGTGGCCTCATCGGCTTTCACCAAATTACCCAAAGTCTGATCAGAAAACACCACGCCCCAACCAAAGGTATCGTAAGGCCGGTTACGCTCCACCACCACAATACGATGTGCGGGATTTTGCTTCTTCATCAGCAGCGCAAAATAAAGGCCAGCGGGGCCACCGCCTATGCAAAGTATGTTCATATTTTTTGTAGATTCATTTTTTTGTGCAAACCTGGATTCAACTAAAATCTCGTAGAGTGGATGAAACCCGCGCTACTCAGGTGGACTATGGTCTGGCGGCGCGGATTTCACTCGCCCTACTTTTTTAATCGTTAACTTATTGCCAGTGACGCATAACTAGCCTACGCCTTCAATTTAAATCTCTGCACCTTACCCGTCTCCGTACGTGGTAAAGCGTCTTTAAATTCTATACAGCGCGGATATTTGTAAGGCGCGACGTTTGCTTTGACGAATTGTTGAATATCACTCACCAAGCTCGCACTCGCCTTACTCGGGTCGCGCAAGACCACGAAGGCTTTGACGATTTGGCCGCGCTCTTCGTCGGGCAAGCCGACCACCGCGCATTCGGCGACATCGGGATGTTTCAAAATAATTTCTTCTACTTCGGGACCAGCTACGTTATAACCCGCCGTGATGATCATATCGTCGGTGCGGGCGCGATAATGAAAATAGCCTTCGGCATCCATTTCATAAGCATCACCGGTGAGATTCCAGCCATTCAAAACGTAATTTTTTTGCCTGTCGTCGGCCAGATAGCGACAGCCGGTTGGGCCTTTGACTGCGAGTCGACCAGTAACACCCACTGCGGCTGGATCGCCGTTTTCATCCAGCACACAAGCCTGATAGCCAGGCACGGCTTGGCCCGTTGCGCCGGATCTGGCTTGCTCTCCTGCGGCTGAAATAAAAATATGCAACATCTCGGTCGCACCGATGCCGTCTATCATGATCAAGCCCGTCGCGGCTTGCCACGCCTCGCGTGTGGCGGCGGGTAAAGTCTCTCCTGCTGACACGGTTTTTTGCAGCGACTTTAGCGAAAAATTCGGCACCATGGACAACATCTGTCGATAGAAAGTCGGGGCGGTGAAGCATATCGTCGCTTGGTATTCATCGATAGATTTGAGCAAGGTTTCGGGTGTTAGCTTTTCCAACAGCACAGCGGTCGCACCTATGCGTAAGGGAAAAAGTAATAAACCACCTAGCCCAAAAGTAAAGGCTAATGGCGGCGTGCCAATAAAGGTATCGCTTGCTTGCGACTCTAAAATCGAACGTGGAAAGCAATCACAAATCGCCAACACATCGCGATGAAAATGCATGGTGCCTTTCGGCTTACCAGTTGTGCCGGAAGTAAAGCTGATCAGGCAAACATCTTCCGCATGCGTATCCACTGCTTGAAATGTAGTGGGTTTGGATGCCATCAGCTGTTCGACGGAAGCGGCGACATCCATGTTGAAAATTTTAATCTGTTGCAATACAGGGCTCAATTGCTGCGCTGCTGCTAGCTCTTCGTGTAAGGCCGCAGAACACAGCGCCGCCGAGATTTGCGCTTTGTCGATAATCACGCTAAGTTCTTTGGCACGCAGCAGGGGCATGCTCGGCACCGCCACACAGCCGATTTTCCACACGGCCAAAATACAGGCCGCCATCATGGGATTATTCGCGCCGCGCAATAACACACGATTGCCCGCCACTAGCTGCATGTCATCGACCAAGACATGCGCAATCTGATTCACCTTGGCGCACAATGCGGCATAAGTCCAAGTCGTGCTAGCACTGCGTATCGCCACTTTGTCAGCAAATCCTTGTGACGCAATGTCTTCCAAAAACGCCGTCGCACAATTGAGCCTTTCGGGATACTGCAATTCCGGTAAATCAAACACCAAATCCGGCCACTGTTCAGGCGGCGGCAAATGCGCAAAGGCAAAGGTATCGACATGAGCAGATTGTTGGAAATGCATAGACATGGGTCAGGCTCCCTACGGTAGTTTGCGCACTTTTCCGCTGATTGATGCTAGCGTAAAAGTTGCAGCGACGGATAAATACTTTAAACCTAAACTATTTAAAGGTAAAGTAATTATTACCGACAACGACCACCTTCCCTTGTTGCAGAATTGAACACTACTCAATCAAGGGCAACAAATTTTGAGCACATTGGCAAGGATAAATTGCTCTTCTAACGCACAAAAATCCCTTGAATGCCTGCAATTCAAACGATCAGGATCAAAAATTGAGGTATATTCAGCACCTATTTCACCATTTCAACAGAAACGACTTGCTTCTGTATTTAAAAATTAATGCGTCTTTTTTATTCTTTAGCTTGGTCGCTCGCCCTCCCTTTCACGCTCTTACGTTTATGGCTACGAGGCAAACAAGAACCCGGCTATCGCCAACATATAGCGGAACGCTTGGGTTGGTATCCCAACAGACCGAAGCAAAAAACCATTTGGGTGCATGCCGTCTCCGCTGGCGAAACCCGTGCGGCAGAACCCATCATCAGAGCATTGCTCAAGCACTATCCAGAACACACACTTTTACTCACCCACATGACGCCGATCGGGCGTAGCACGGGGCAGGCACTTTTTACGGATGTCGCGGAGCGTCTGACGCAGAGCTTTATTCCTTATGACATCAACTGGATGATACGGCGCTTTTTGCGTCACTTTTCGCCGACGATTTGCGTGTTGATTGAGACTGAAGTGTGGCCAAATTTGATCGCTCAATGTAAGGCGGCAAACATCCCAGTCACTTTAGTCAATGCGCGCTTATCAGAGCGCTCCTTAAAGAAAGCCCAACGCCTATCCGGCCTATTTCTCCCTGCGGCGCAAGCGATTGACTATGTTGCTGCGCAATCGGGACCCGATGCGGACAGACTGCACGCCTTAGGGGTGCGCGATTTGTGCATCACGGGAAATATGAAATTCGATGTCAGCCCGCCGCCCAAGATGGCCGAACGTGGCGCTAAATTGCGTGCGTATTTTGCTGATCGCCCTGTGTTTATTTGTGCCAGCACACGCGAAGGCGAAGAGGCGTTAATCGTGGATGCTTTCATCCAATTAAGTTTGCCACGCGCGTTACTGATTATCACGCCACGCCACCCGCAGCGTTTTGAGCAAGTGGCCGCCCTGCTCACCCAGCATCAATTACGTTTTGTACGACGCTCTTCTTTGGATTTAGATCAAGCAGCACGTCCAATTCCCAAGGATACACAGATATTGCTCGGCGATAGCATGGGCGAAATGTATATGTACTACGCCGCCAGCGATCTCGCCTTTGTGGGTGGTAGTTTAGTGCCGCTAGGCGGGCATAATTTGATTGAAGCCTTCGCCATGAGTCGTCCTGTCTTGACCGGTCCGCACACCTTTAATTTTTCCGAAATCACCGAGCAAGCGATTGCTGCCAACTGCGCACAGCGCGCTGGCGATGTGCGAGAAATCATGCGCCATGCTCAAGCGCTATTGGATGACGAGGTGACTCGCACGCAGATGGGCGCGCAAGCTCACGCTTTTTTCTTACAGCATCAAGGCGCTACCGAGAGAACGATGCAAGCAATTCGTCCTTTTATTCACTAGTTCAGGTGAAGCGCTACGCAGATTCACGGCATTTTTAGCGAGGTTAACAGCATGAGATTATTAATGACATCCGCAGTCGCGGGCATCCTATTTAGTGTTAGCGCAATGAGCTTAGCCGCCTGTCCTCCTGACGGCCAAACGCGAGAGACACTGCGGGTCTTAAAAGAGAGTCAATGGCAAATCACCAATGCGCAACAGCGGCAGCAAAGTGCGCTGACCTTGCTCGATTGTTTAGCCAGCCCTGAGCCGCAATTACGCGATGACATAGCGTTTGAGGCGCTGTCATTTTGGATGCGCGCTGAATTACTTACTACCGAGACCGTCCTCATCATTCGGCAACGATTACTGACACAAATTGCGCATCCCAGTGGCGCGCAGGACGCAGGATTTCAGCAGCCTTTTGCCGCGCTGGTATTAGCAGAAGTCGCTCGTATCGATAGGCGTAAAGCGTTTATGAGCGAAGCGCAAAGACAAGAGATGGTGGACAGCGCGGCCCATTATTTACGCAATGTACGCGACTATCGTGGCTACGATGAAAAACAAGGTTGGCGTCATGGCGTGGCACATGCGGCTGATTGGATGATGCAGCTTTCACTCAATCCGGCGCTCAATAAATCGCAGCACCTCGCAATGTTAGACGCGCTTGCGCAGCAGATACGCAACGATAGCCACTTTTATCACTATGGTGAGGGCGAGCGTCTGATGACGCCGGTATTTTATTTGGGCCTGCGCTCGGCGCTGACTAGCGAAGAATGGGATAGCTGGTTCAATAACCTACTAGTGACTTCACTAGACTTAAAAAAGACGAGCCAAGCTAGCCTTGCACGCAAACATAATCTGACAGCGTTTTTCTCAGCGCTATATCTCAATCTGCAAGAAAGTAAGCAAGCTGCCCTGCAAGAAAAGTTGCTCCCTCTCGTCATTAAGTCTTTGAAAAAATTGAGCTAAATTGAACTAAAGAGCGCTTTTTTAGTCTTAAAACGTCGACTTATTGACCTTAAAAATATTATTTTGTTTTACCCAACTATCAAGAAAAATCATTTGGAGGATCAGGTATGAAACGCACTATTCCCTTGAACACCGTCGCACTTGCCTTAGTGGCTGGTTTCGCGACCAGTGGAGCCGCCTATGCTGGCGATGGCAAATTGACTTTAGAAATGCTGTATCACCCGGAGCAACGTGTGAGTTTTAACGCGGCGCCCTTAACGCGCTTGTCTTGGGATAATCAAAATCGCCTGATCGAATCCAAGGTCAACAAAGGTGCGGCGGAATTATTCGTGATCAATCCCGCATCATGGGAAAAAACGGCGCTGCCAGCCGATGGCAATGTGCTGAGTATTTTAAAAGCGGCCAAGATCGACGACAAAGAAATCAACAAACTGGCTGATCAATTAAGTGCGCGCATCAAGCCTGAAACCAAAAGCTATATCTTCACTTACAAGAGCGATATTTGGCTACTCGATTTAAGTGCAGGCAAAGCGCGGGCTTTGACCAATACGCCGCATGAAAAAGAAGATGAAGCCTTGTTGTCACCCGATGCAAAAACCGTTGCCTACTTAAAAGGCAATGATATGTATGCGACCGATGTCGCGACAGCGAAAGAAAAACGCTTGACCACGGGCGGTAGCGAAACGATTTTCAATGGTCGTTTGGATTGGGTGTACCAAGAAGAAGTCTATGGTCGCGGTGATTTCCGCGCATTCCGCTGGGCGCCTGATTCTAAAAAATTAGCCTTCTTGAGTTTTGATGAAACCAAAGTACCGGTCTACACCCTCAGTGGTGATCATGCACAGCCAGTCAAAACAGACCGCACGCGCTACCCCAAAGCCGGCGATCCTAATCCGATCACAAAACTCGGTGTGGTCGATTTGAATGGCAAAATTAGCTGGACGCAAGACCCTTACGCAGGCAAAGAAACCTTGATTGTGCAAGTCGATTGGACGCCTGATGGCCGCTTGATGGCCGCTTGGCAAGATCGTGTACAAACCTGGTTAGACCTGCGCATTTACGATGCCAAACTCAACAGCAAAGCGGTCGTCAAAGAAACCAGCCCGGCTTGGATGGAGCGCTTGCCATTACCGCATTTCTTGAAAGATGGCAGCTTCATCTGGGAATCAAGTCGCACCGGCCACCATCATTTGTACCACTATGATAAAAACTTCCAATTAGTCAAAGCGATTACCCAAGGTGACTGGGATGTCCGTTCCGTCCACGGTGTCGATGAAGTCAAAGGCCGCGTATTATTTGCGGCCAATGAACGCAACCCTATCGGCAATGACGAATACAGCGTGAATCTCGACGGCGCTAATTTCAAACGTCTCACCGAAGAAAAAGGCACGCACATGGTGCGTTGGAATAAAACTTTTACGCACTACGTTGATAGCTGGAGCAGCATGACGCAGACGCCGAAACAAGCTTTATTCACCGATGCGGGCGTACTAGTTAAATTGGTAGATGATGCAGGCGTCCCTGCCAAAGTCCAAGATTTACAATTGGCCACAATGAAGCATCAGCAGATCAAATCACGCAATGGCTTCTTGATGGAAAGCGTGATGTTCCTACCACCTAATTTTGACGCGACAAAAAAATATCCCGTCTATCAACATCTGTATGCTGGCCCTATGGCGCCCCAAGTGCGCGATATGTGGAATGCCAATTTGTATTACCACTTCTTAGCGCAACAAGGCTATATCGTGTGGGTGATGGACAACCAAAGCGCCAGCAATAAAGGTGTCTCCAGCGCTTGGCCTATCCATAAAAAACTCGGTCAATTGGAATTGCAAGATCAGTTAGACGGCTTGGACTGGTTGCGTCAACAAGGCTATGTCGACATGAACAGAATCGCCTTGAACGGCTGGAGCTACGGCGGCTATTTCACTTCCTATGCGATGACCCATAGCAAAGCGTGGAAAGTAGGCTTTGTCGGTGCACCCGTGACGGATTGGCGCTTCTACGACAGCATTTACACTGAGCGTTACATGGGCTTGCCACAAGAAAATGCCGAAGGTTACGACCGGGGTTCTAGTCTCAAAGCGGCCAAAGATTTGAGCGGAAAAATCATGATCATGCACGGCACCATGGATGATAATGTGCATCCACAAAATACCGTCATGTTCATCGACGCGCTAGCCAAAGGTAATAAAGAATACAGCCTGCAACTCTATCCAGGCCAAGGTCATGGCGTAGCGGATCAATGGCAAAATTGGTCGATGCAAAAAGCCAAGTGGAAATTCTTGCAGGATAATTTGTAATTCTTGATGGAGGTGTGAGGTCTATATCGAGCCTCACATTCGAATACTATAGCCAGCAGCGACTACACTGCTGGCTTTTTTTATTTTAATCGGGCTAAAATAAGTTGCGCATCCTACCGTAATTGCACAATGCAAAATTGACGAACTAAACGACCAACATGAAAACCACATTGCTCTCCCACACTTTTTGCGCGACGATCTCATTGACAATGATCTCAATTAGCGCGCCAAGTTTTGCTTTCAGCATCGACGACTGTACACTCAACGGTGAGTCGGTCAGCCTTTCCAATGGCGCGACCACCGCCGGCAAGACGGGCATCATCATTTGTAAAGACAGAGAAACTGGGAAAATGAGTCGCGAACGTGAGATTAAAGCTGGCAAAATTTTTGGCCTCGCACGCCACTATCAAGACGGCGTATTAAGTCTGGAATATACCGATCTAGAAAATGGACAACGCAATGGCATCACGCGCCACTACGCGCCGAACCAACAGTTGATACAAGAAGAAACCGAAGTGATGGGCAAGGGCAAAGGTCTACAGCGCGAATGGTACGCAGACGGTCACTTAAAGAAAGTCGAATGGATAGCCGAGGATAGGCCATCGGCATCGGTGCGTTACACTCCAAAATCAGCGCTGAACAGCCTAAGCTGCAGCAACAAAGCCCTACTAGCACCGCATGTCGATGACGCCAGCCTGTGCGGCTTCAAAGGCCAAGCAGTCACTAATCTCTATTTCAACGACGAAGGTCAAAAACGCGCATCCGAAACCCTACTCGCAGGTGTCGTTCAACAAGCCACGAGCTTTGACACCCGCACCGGACAAATCCGAAGCAATATGGAGCTCAAAGGCAAAGAAATGACGGAAACAAGTTTTTTTGAAAAT
>CAYXJI010000064.1:0-9440 GCA_964465175.1 uncultured Burkholderiaceae bacterium
GCTGTGCTGTGCTGTGCTGTGCTGTGCTGTGCTGTGCTGTGCTGTGCTGTGCTGTCATTATTGCATGCCATTTTAATTTCTTAACAAGAATTTATTGTTAATAATTAGAACACAAACCTCACATAACAATTGTACTATTTAGACATCTCAATTAAAAAACAACATGTCCTTAAAGACACTTGTTTTAATTTTAAATTTATGCAATTAAAATTAGCTTTAACTCAATAACCATTTTGAATTGTGCCAAGTTTATCTAGGGCTCACTTGCGTGCAATTAGACATGCCTAAATAACGTAATAAACACACCTCAGGCCTGATCCAATAAAGATAATGCCTCATCGTATTCGTATTGCGCAATGTGCTGCTTCAAGCGCTCTAGGCACTCGGCATCGAGCAAACGCATCAATGCACCTCGATGTTCGTCGAAAAATTGTGGGCAATCGCCACTGTAGTGCGCTAATAGCTCGCGCAGTTGTTGCAAGATTTGCGTCAATTTTGTTTGACTAAATTCGGAGGTATTTGCCAATTCCTGAGCGCTAGCTTGGTAGGTGTCATGCTGTTGCGCAGGCAAGAGTAAGTTGAGCTCATCGATTACTAAGCGCAAAGACTGTGCTACCTTGTCCCAGCAATGTTGTACCTCTAGTGCACTCAGGTGTTCGGGCGCGGCGTCGGCAAACGAACGCTCCAGTTGCATCGCATCGTGTTGCACTTGCCGTGCGCCTATACTGCCGGCTAAGCCTTTCAAGGTATGTACTAAGATCGATGCCTGCTTCCAGTCGCCACGGTCAATCGCTTGATGTATTTGGGTAGCGCTAGTTGCTTGTCCTGCCAAGAAACGGTGCAAGACTTTTAAGTACAAGTCATGTTTCCCCATCATCTGCCCCAGGCCTTGCACGCTATCGATTTGTTTTAAGCACGAAAAATCAAATACCACATCGGCTTGCTGGGGAAAGTCAAAGCCTGTCTGCGCTACTTGTAGTTGCGGCGCTTGTGCTTGCTGTTGTGAGGGTTCCTCGGCTTCCCGTATTGACGACACCACCATGACCGGCTGTGCTTTATGTTCCAGCCAGCGTGCCAAGGTGGTAAATAAGGCGTTGGGTTGTACTGGTTTAGCCAGAAAATCTTGCATGCCTTCATCCATGCAGCGCTGCCTTACATCGGCCATCGCGTGGGCGGTCATGGCGATAATCGGAAGATGATGGAGTTGCGGATTTTGCCTTAGGGCTAGCGTCGCCTGATGTCCGTCCATCCCTGGCATTTCTAAATCCATCAAAATCAAATCATAGTAATCACCAGCGACATCACGCAACCGATCTACCGCCTCGTTACCGGCGCAGGCGAGCTCTACATCGATCCCGACGGTTGCCAGCAATTCAACCGCGATTTGTTGATTGGTTTCATTATCTTCAACCAACAACACGCGGGTATCCGCATAGTGATATTGCGCACTCGAAATCGTTCGACCTATCTGCAGCAAAGCTGTTTCGCTACAGGTGTGGAAAGGTAAAAAGAATTCAAAATTCGAGCCTACACCCAAGCGACTTTGCACCGTGATACTTCCGCCCAAGAGCTCGACCAATTGGCGTGATATTGACAATCCCAGTCCAGTCCCGCCAAACTTGCGGCTCGTCGAGCTATCGGCTTGATTGAAGGCAGAAAAGAGACGCTCCATCTGCGCTTCGTTCATTCCTATCCCCGTATCACTCACAGCAAAATGCAATTCCAAAGGCTGCTCACCCGGATTGGTATGATCAAAGTCGTCCGCGCTGCGTAAGGCGAGACTGATCTTCACCTGACCCGACTCAGTAAACTTGATCGCATTGTTCACCAGATTAATCAAAATCTGCCCTAGGCGCATGGCGTCGCCCACCAAGAAGCGGGGAATGTAATCGGGTACCTCGACTTGTAAATCCAAGCCTTTTTCTTGCGCCTTTTGTGCGATTACGGTATGCACATGCGACATCACATCGTCCAGCGAAAATGGACTGAAATCGACGTCCATTTTGCCGGCCTCGATTTTTGAAAAATCGAGAATGTTATTAATAATGCCGAGTAAGGCATTGCCAGCGTCATGGATTTTATTAATATCCTCACGTTGCTTCTTGCTAAGCTCCGTTCGTAGCGTCAAATAGGCTAAGCCGATAATCGCATTCATCGGAGTGCGTATTTCATGGCTCATCGTGGCAAGAAAAGCGCTCTTCGCTTCGTTCGCCAACTCTGCCACTTCACGTGCATGCAATTCGGCTGCGATTTTTTCGGCCAACATCTGTTGATGTCCACGCTGCGCCTCGGCTTGTAAATCTTGATCGAACAAAGCAGCGGTTTGCGTGATGGAGCGAATTTCATTGGGGCGATATTGATTGAAGTCGAGCTTGCCACCGATCAGTAAAAACCCGGTCAATTGCCCACGGTGCGTAAATGGCACGAGCAGCGCGTTTTCGCCAGTTAAGCCTTGCAGAGACAAGGGCAGTCTAGCACTCAACATACGCGCCAGATCGCCCCCTAGCGCATGGATACGATTGGGTAGCGCCGCGATATCGCCGGTCACTAGTGTGCAATAGCCATCATGACAGTTATAAAGTGCATTCTGCGCGCCCCCCGTGTAGGCATGTAAGGCATCCAGATAGTGATTCGCCAAGGCCTGCTGTCCGGTGATATTTGCCGCATTCGCGACGGCGATTTGCAAGGCTTCTTCTTGCGCACGCCATTTGGGATACAACCAAATTCTGACCATTTTTTCAGCCAAAGCGCGCAAGGGTTTATAGATCGCCATCAGACTCAAGCCACACAAGACATCCAATGTTAAAGTTTGCCACCGCACTTGCGTATCGATTAAAGGAGTCAACATCAACTGCATGAGCGCAAGACTACTAACGATCCCTACGGTCACCAAGGCATACACGCTAAAACGATTAATCGCAAAACTAAAATCAAACAAACGATTGCGCAGTAAGGCATAGCCGAGACCGCAATACGCGAGAAAAATAATGGATGAATTAAAGAGTTCAAAATAAGCGACCGCACGTTCTTCATCCATGATGCGGAATAAATTATGGAACAGATAAATCGCATAAATATTGCCCATGCAAAAACCTATCCACGCCAAACGCTGGCGCGTAATACCACTGCTGACGCGCCATGAAATGAGCAAAGCGCCTAAGGACAACACCACAGAAGCAATCGCCAAACTACGCCGCATCATGCGCAGATTGACCCATTCGCGCACTTCCCAAGGCAGCATGCCCAGCTTTAAAAAGATGTGATACAGGGTATAACTGGCAAACAAACCTGCGTACACATAGAAGCCATACCGCACCCAAGACAAACGCCAATGCGCTCTATCCTCAGGAAAAATCAGACAAAAATACGTGAAGAAAACGTAGCCAACAAACAGCTCAATAGGAAACAAATAGACGCTCAGAAAGTCTTGTACTGCCCCGCCGGGCAAATACGGAATAAAGGTATCCGGAATAATCACCAACATCGCAAACGCTAAAATGCGCATGGCATAGCTGGCATGATGACGCCAAGCGAGCAAGCCGACAATCAATAAGGCGATATACGCGGTGGCGAATTGCACCAAAGTGATAGCTTGCCACACCGTCGCATGCGCAAGATTTTTGAGTATGGGCTGCAGCACCAAAGGCTCAAAATTCTCGTTACCTGCCTGACTGCGATACAGGCGCAAGGCGATCTTATCTTGCCGCGCCAACAAACGGCCGTCATCACCTGCATTTTCAAAAACCACATGGTCGCCCGGTTGAGCACCCGCCAGTGTCAAGGGCGACTTAGGATGTAATTTGTCGATAGGCAAGCGATAATCTTTATCGGGCGCACCAAACACCACGCCCAACTCAGCCGCGACAGCAGGCGCCGCCGCGCGTTCCCAATGCGTCGAGGCCCAAATATTCAACACGCCAAAAATCAACACCAGACTGAGCATCAGGGTTTTAAATTGGGTATTGCTGAGTAATACTGCCTTCATTTATTTTATTTACTTATTGAGAGAGCTTGGTTAGGAGAAAATAGTCCGAATATAGCGCTGACAATATGCGCCATGGCGGCGAATTTGCACACTGAGGACCTACGAAAAATTGTCCCAGCTAGAGCCTGCCCCCGAATGATATAGTCGGGGGCGTGTCGACGAAAACAGTGCTTGAGCACGACGAGTCGGCGACAACGACGCTGGGGCAGTTTTGTGTAAGTCCTAACACGAACAAAGAGACCATACAGCCTCGACATGTCAAGAAACTCAATTCTAAATGTGAAGCGCATATTTCTAGGTGTTTTTACAGAAATATTGTCGTAATTCACTGAGATTGTCGTGCAACTGGTATCTATTTAACACGACATCGTGGACGAGCGGCAATTAGAGCAAATACCCGTAGTATTAGTCGGTCGATTCAATAACGAATGCCAATAGCAATTTAATACCGATATCACATGAAAGCCATGCAACGATGGTGTGCCATTTAGTTGCGGGAAATAGCCCATCCTCAACCCGCCATTCAGGTAATATTCCACACTCACTTCCCCCCTAGCAAAAAACGGAGACATTGGTTTATGTTAATTAATTGCGTCGCCTACCAAGAAGGCAAAAAGCTAGCCGATATTATGGTGGAAGATATCAGCGACTATGTGCAACGTCATGATTGCTTCGTCTGGGTGGCGTTAAAAGATGCAGAGACCGAAGAATTAATGCAAATGCAGGGCGAATTCGGCCTGCATGAATTAGCGGTAGAAGATGCGATGAAAGGCCATCAACGTCCCAAAATCGAAGAGTACGGCGATTCCTTATTCGCTGTGATGCAGACCGTCGAAATCATCGATGGCGAACTCTCCGTCGGTGAAGTCGATGTCTTTGTCGGTGAGAATTATGTACTCTCGACGCGCAATCGTTGCCAGCAAGGTTTTCTCGGCGTGCGGGCGCGTTGTGAACGTGAGCCGCATCACCTGATGAAAGGCTCAGCCTTTGTCTTATATGCCTTAATGGATGCGGTGGTGGATCGTTATTTCCCTGTCGTTGATGCCTTGGAATCAGAGCTGGAAACTATAGAAGAACATATTTTCACCCATGGTTCACAACGCCAGAATATTGAGCAACTATATCAGCTCAAACGCAAAATTATGACCCTCAATCATGCGATCGCGCCGTGCCGAGAAGCGGTCGGTAAACTCGATGGCGGACGGGTTCCACCGATCTGTGTCGGCACGCAGGAATATTTCCGCGATGTCCACGACCATCTGTATCGGATTAATACCTCCATAGAATCGATTCGAGACACGATAAGCACTGCGATACAAGTGAGCTTGTCCTTGGTCAATATTGACGAAGGTGAAGTGAATAAACGACTGGCCGCTTGGGCGGCAATCTTTGCGGTCGCAACCGCATTTGCGGGTATCTGGGGCATGAATTTCGAACATATGCCGGAACTCAAATGGGAATATGGCTACCCTACCGCGCTCGGTGGCATGATCAGTGTTTGCGCGTATCTGTACTATCGCTTCCGAAAATCGGGTTGGCTCTGAAGATGTCCAAGAAAAACTCTACGCCACAAAACTGTGCTTAATTTTGAGCGTTCAGTAATCCTATTCAGACTGTGGGCTGATGTCTACGCACCGCGCGTGCAGCGCATATTTACGCGCTGCTAAGGTAAACAAAGCGGTACAACGCCGAGATCGACATTTCACTCATACGCGATAAGCCAATCAATTGCAGATCTTGAATTTGTGCATTCAGCGCTGTTGTGAGGGCCTGACCCGCTGCTGTATCTTGCTCATCAATGATGATAAGTAGTGGCAAAGATAATTTGCATGAGCGAGCGGCCTTGAGAAGTTGAATCAATTCATCTTGTCGTACCTGACTCCATGTCGATACCTGCAACGCGAACAACACCAAACTGCTAAACGCCAATAAGAACGACGCTTCGGTATCGTCGAGGCTAGGCATACCAATGACGATATCGCGATGTTGATTGAATGAGGATACCAGTTCATTTGCCACTTGATGATCAGCGAGGTCACGCGGTTTGGCACCCGCTTTCATTGCGGTCGCCAGCCAATGTAAACCACTTACGAATTTTCCACGATTCGCTACATTTTTTTCGATTCGCGCAGAAGAAGCCTTATACAAATTTTTTTTCAAAGTAGTAAGACATTGCGTCCTGCATCGGCGCGGCGGTTCGCCAATGCGACCGCAATGGAATCACACAGGTCCGTGTCGTGAGAACTAATGGTAAGTATCATACGATTTTCAATGTTCAACTTAACATGGCGTACTGTCTTAGGCCAGCTATCAGTTTTTCGACAGCAACAATAGTCAATAACAGCCCGATCAATTTTTGCATCCCGAAAATAACGAAAGGAGAATTCTTGCCAAAGGTATGTCGCTCACAAAACGACACGACCACAAAGAAGAAATGGAATACACAAGCACACGCAAAGAAAATCGCAGAGCCCTGTCCAGTTTGATTCGCACTAAGTAGCATGACGTTCACGACCACCACAGGTGCAATTAGCATCGAAAACTGCCAAAAATAGGCTTGGTAGACGACACGGTCTGACCCATTTGGTGGCCGTGGATACTTTGCAAAAATCATGCTCGTCGCTAGGATGAATAGCAGTACACCAAAACTCAATTGCCTTTCGACGAAAGAGATCGAAAACCAAGTCCGCATCGTTTGGCCAAGCAAAATAGCACCGGCAATCAGCAATAACACGACAGCTCCAGACACCAACAAGAAGCGTCGCCTTTGTACTCTATCGACGGACCGACTTGCATCGAACTGCATGAACAAATAATTGATCGGGCTCAAAATCAGCATCAGCAACATGAAAATTGAAATGAACGGATGATCCATACGCGTCAAGCGGATTTCGGTGTCGCAAAAACTTCTTGCCATAAAAGTTGCAAGTCATCTTGGTCTGCGGCACATACGCATGCACCAGGTGCTGGAATCAATCCACTATCAGACAGTGCTAATGAAGACAGTGTCAGCTTACATAGCTTGATCGGCGCTAAGGCGGTCAGACAATGATGAACACGAGCCATGGCGCCCTGCACCAGCTTATCTGTTTTATCCAGTACCAAGACTATACGCAACACGGGATTGTCAACTCTGGCCGCCATCAGTCTAGATATCAATTGATCACACTTAACGCTATCGAGTTGCGCGCCATCCATCACGATGATGGCCTTATCCGCAGCATCCAATGCGGCACGCGTCCCCATAGAGTCACGCGATTCGGTATCGATCACAATATCTTGAAAGCGACAGCCTAAATTCTCAAGTTCTGGCTGCATACCTTTACCGCTAATGGCCCGTACATCGACACGGGGAAATTGCGTCTGATCAACGCGGTTTTTTTCCAGTATTAATGCCAAATGTTGTGGGTCATTGTCTACCAAGACGACCTGCCTCCCCGCCTGTTTTTGCATCAAACTCAGACGGGCTGCCAGAATTGATTTTCTGGCGTTTCAGGCGACATCAGTAATAGCGATAATCATGTTCAGGCTCCTGTGCTTTCGACTGTGTGACGATTCGAATTGGATTGAAACAAGTTCTGCCCAAGGAGTACCACCTTGTCTTGGCCTTTGCGTGGGTCGGGGATACTCATCAAAGTCAGTAAAATTTCTGACAACGTAGCTTTGCCTTGTCTAGACATCGTTGTCATCGGCAAACGCAACTCTTCACGGATCAATCCTGACAGCGCCAACGCGGCTTTCACAGGCGCGGGATTCGGTTCCGAAAACAGCATCTGTATCATCGGTAAAAGTTGATGAAATAATGCACGTGCCGCGACAATTTCGCCTTTGCGACACAAGTCATAAAGATGCACAAACAAATCGGGACGTATGTGTGCAGCGGCAGAAATGGCACCATGACCGCCGAGACAAAGCGAGTGGAATAACAAAGCATCGTCCCCACATAAAACTTGCAAGTCACTCAGATTAATCAGGTCAGCCATATGATTTAGGCTACCACCACATTCTTTGATCGCCACCACGTTGGCATGTTTTTCCATTCGCAATACCGTATTGAGATCAATATTCACGCCCGTTCTGGACGGAATGTTGTAGACGACCATGGCACGCTCAGTCGCTTGTGCGATGGCGCTAAAGTGCTGAAAAATGCCTTCTTGAGAAGGTTTGACATAGGATGGTGCAGAGACCAAAAATCCCTTTAGGTTTGCTTGTTCATAGCGTTTTACTTTTTCTGCTAAGTGACGCGTATCGCTGCCACTCATTCCCATTAACACGGGACAAGTATCGCCCACCGCCTCCAAGACTGCCACCAACAGTTGTTCTTGTTCTTTTGCACTCAAGGTCGCGGCTTCGCCGGTGGTGCCACCTACCACTAGGCCATACACGCCTGCATTGCGATACATGATGGCTAGTTGTTGTGCTTGATCAAAATCGATCTCACCAAGATGAAATGGCGTGACGAGCGGAACCCAGATGCCTTCGAAAATGGACATAATGTACTTTACGTGTTTGAGTTTGATGAATAGTGCGTCAATGGTGTGCCAGGACTTTTCGTTGAAGAAATTGTCGTGGTTTAGTGCGCCTGCATAGGCGTGATTTTGCCGAGTTCGGCTTGCGGCAAGGTCGCCAATATTTTACTAATAAGCATGTCGATCGACGATTTGTTCAGGCATAGCCAGACTTTCATTTTGCTGGCATGATCGATCGGTTTCACCTTCATATAAAAGTCCCGTCCACCACAGTTACTTAAGACGAGTTGACGCAATTGCGTCACAGATTCAGCATCGACAATGACGCGCATAACGCAGTCTTCAGAAACATATTTCACTGCGTTTTTGTAATGAACGGCAGGCGTTGTAGCCTCCCGTATTTTCGAGCCGACGCCTTCTTCTTCGAATAAAAATTTTTCGCGTTTCGAATTAGACATATCGATAGGGTGACCGGAATAACATGGACGACTTTCCGACCTAAGCGAACCTAAAGTGTTGGTATTCACAAGATTTCCTTGGCTGTTGAGAACACTCTCAGATTAGCAGGCAGCGTATAAATTTTCTCTAAAAAGAAAATTCAAGCTCGTAAATATTGTGTAAACACTTGTCGCTTTTTTTTACTGAAGTCAGCCTATGTCGACGAATAAAAAAAGCCAGATCCATCAAAGAATCTGGCTTTTTTCTCAGCGAGAAAGTCACGCTGTTTAGTCGATTAAAACGTCTTACTTACCATCGCCACAACAGAAGTCTTGCCAAGAAATTTTCCATTCGCAGGTGAAGCGTAAGCGACCTCACCTGCATTGGTACCGATCACGGCTAAGGAAGCACTGAGGACACCGAAATCTTTGGTGACACCGATTTTCCAATCCGTATAGGCGGAGATACTATTGTTTTTTACTTGCTTATGACCTGCGTGTAAATTCAACACCAAGCCACTATCAATTTCGATATTCACACCGAGGTCC
>CAYXJI010000064.1:9450-13332 GCA_964465175.1 uncultured Burkholderiaceae bacterium
CTATTCGCAAACCCGAACAAATTGGTGGTGGAATGGGAGTATTTCAGATACCCTGGACCATAGTTGAGTTGTCCGTACACTTCTGTCGTATTCGCGCTGACCGCTAATCCATTCGATGGGTACACATAGGTCAAGACACCGACGTCATAACTAATATCGCTAGTCAACGCACCGCGCTTGCCCGCATACAAATCGACTTCAACACTACCGCCACCGCCAGCGTCTTTGGTCCATTTGATAGTGGATGCCCATACGCCAGCATACAAGCCTGAAGGATTATTCACATAATCTGCACCGCCTTGCAAAGCAGGTTGCAGACGTGTTTGTGAGATACCGCGATAACGGTAGTCTGAGGCCAAAGCCGCGTTGAAGCTGACTTCATTTTCTGGCTTAACCGTTGGTGCTGCGTCTTGTGCTTGAGCAGCTTGACTGCTAAACAAAGTCGCCATAGCTGCTGCCAATAGTAGTTTTTTCATTTTGCTTCCTTTCAAATTAACGACCATGTCGTTCTGGTGAATGTTCTTGTCGAATCAGCGTTCAACAAGAACACAAATACTTCAATTAAAAATTTTAGGCGTATGGAAGCCCTATCGACAGGCCAGATGGCCGTCGATGAATATGCTTTTTTTGGTTGTGTAACTGTGCTTAGCTAGTGCGGCAACATCAGGCGATATCCCACGGCGGTTTCGGTTAACAAATACTTAGGCTGAGTAGGATCATCTTCCAATTTTTGTCTCAGGTAACGCATATAAATCCTGAGGTAATGACCGCTTTCGCCATGCGACGGCCCCCAGACTTCCTTGAGCAATTGCGGATTGGTCACGACTCTGCCGGCACTGTTAACCAACACATTCAGTAGTCGAAATTCAGTCGGCGTCAGATGCACGACCTCATCCGATTTGGTCACCAATCTCGCCTTCATATCAATCTTCACATCACCAAATTGCACGAAGCCGCTGAGGTCTACGCCAGGTTGGCGCTGCCGTCTTAAAGTCGCACGGACTCTGGCTTGTAACTCGCCAATCCCAAAGGGCTTGGTCAGGTAGTCATCAGCACCGGCATCCAATGCACGGATTTTTTCGACCTCACTGACCCGCGCAGATAAGACAATAATCGGCACGCTAGACCAGCGTCTGACGTCTTTAATAAAATCTATCCCATCGCCATCGGGCAGTCCTAAGTCGAGTATCACCAGATCAGGTTGTCGAGTGCCGGCATCAATCAGGCCGCGTTGCAGCGTGCTCGACTCGTGTACTTGCCAACCTTCTTCTTCTAGCGCCGAGCGAACAAAACGACGGATCTGAGGCTCGTCCTCAACCAAGAGCGCGCTCGGGGTACTGACGCTGGGATCTTTAGCAGCTTGACTCATGCTGATTCCTGTTTTTCAAGCGCTGCGCTCATCGGCAATTCTGTATGCAGCGCATTCATTAATTCAAAATCAGGCATGTGTGGTGGCACACCCAATGGCAGCGTGAACACAATATTTGCGCCGCCATCCGGTGAGGTGGCCGCTTGAATCCGGCCATGATGCGCTTCTACAATCGCACGACAAATCGCTAAGCCTAAGCCGACACCGGGTTTCGATGACTCGCGTTCACCACGCGTGAATTTTTCAAAGATCACTTCCTCTTTACCCACCGGTAGGCCCGGTCCATTATCATAGACCATCACTTGCAAATCACTTTCCATAAGCCGCACGTTGATCGTAATGCGCGAGCCTTCAGTCGTGTATTTGGCGGCGTTTTCTAATAAATTGCACAGCACACGCTCGATCAAGACCGCATCAAAATTCACAAGAGGTAAATCGCTCGCCAACTGCGTTTGCACTTGATGCGCTTTTAACTGCGGTGCGCTGATTCTTAGTGCGCTGCCGACCACTTCTTCAAATGGTTGCCACTGCAAATCTAATTTCACTTCGCCACTTTGTATACGCGCCATGTCGAGTAAATTGGCAACCAGCGCACTCATGCGCAAAGACTCCGCATACAAGGCTTGCGTCATCTCTTGCTGTCTGTGACCCAAGGCCGGTTTGGATGTGCTCAGTGCTTCCGAGATGCCGACGATAGAAGTCAGCGGTGTACGCAAATCATGCGATAAAGCCGCCAACAAGGAATTGCGCAAACGCTCGGATTCCATGTGCAATAAAGCACCTTGTGCGACCTCGATATAATGTACGCGCTCTAAGGCGATCGCCGCTAGCGCCGCGAAGGTATCAAGTTGTTGTCGTTGTTCTGGGATCAAAATCCATTGTGGGTTTTCTGGTGCAATCGCCAATAGACCACGAGTGCGCATGGGCGCCACCAAAGGCAAATAGAAGTAAGGACTGGAAGGCAAAGTATCGGTGCTGATTCCCGCTGCTTCGACTTTATCGAAAGCCCATTGGGCAATGCCCAAATCTAAACCAGTCACCGCAGATTCGGGTAGCTGCAAGCGCCCATCCTCATCGGGTAAGAGCAAAGTCGCTTTGGCGCGAAAAGCACTTTGTATCACCGCTTGAGTTGCTTCTGTGATCTGCTCGCTTTGCAGGAAACCTGACAAATCTCGTGCAAATTCATACAGTGCGAGTGAACGCGCTTCGCGATGTGAAGCCACTTTGGCTTGATATCTGAGGCCAGCGGTTAGATGTCCGGTGATCAAACCGACCACCAACATAACCACGAAAGTCATCACATATTGCAGATCACTGACGGCGAAAGTGAAGCGCGGTGGTACGAAGAAAAAATCAAACGCCATGACACCCAAAACGGTCGCTAGTACCGATGGACCACGCCCGAATCGTACTGCGACTAAGACCACGGTCAGCAGAAACAGCATCGCGATATTCACAAGATTGAATATCTCAAGTAAGGGTGTAGCCAGCAAGGTAGTGAGGACGCTCGCGAGCGCGGCATAGGCATAACGCAGCGCGCGTCGTTTGCCTGGCTGAGCGCTGGCGATGGTTGATGGTTTGGTCTCTTTGGCGCGCGCTTCATTTTGGCTCTCTTGCTGGCCTGCTAGCGGATTTGACTCAACACCAATCTCGATCAAATCCAAATTGTAAGCCCGCGCCGCTAACTGCTGCGCCAAAGTGGTACGCCAGTTAAACACGGCCTTGCGCCGACCAATTACGATGCGCGAAAAATTATACTGATTGGCATAATCGACGATGGTTTGCGCAATATCATTGCCCGTCAGCACCGCCGTCTTAGCGCCTAAATCTTGCGCTAATTTGAGATTTTTTAAAATGCGCTCGCGCGCTGCGGCCGGCAATTTTTGCAGCGCAGGCGTCTCAATATAGATCGCTTGCCATTCTGCATTCATCTGTTGCGACAGGCGCGCGGCGCTACGCACCACGTGATCAGCGTTGGCTCGATGGCCTATGCAGACCAACAAAGCGGCATCCGTTTTCCATACGGCGTTAATCGATTTTTCTATGCGATAGGCTTGAACATCGTCTTCTACTCTATCGGCAGTGCGGCGTAAAGCCAGTTCGCGTAGGGCAATCAAATTCCCTTTGCGAAAAAAATTCTTGGCCGCGCGTTCGGCTTGTTGTACTTTATAGACCCGCCCGGATTTCAAACGGGCGAGTAATTCATCGGCGGGAATATCCACCAAAACGACTTCCTCGGCCTCATCAAAGATCGTATCCGGCAAAGTCTCAGCGACGCGAATTCCGGTGATGCCGCCAACCACATCGTTGAGGCTTTCCAGATGTTGTACGTTGACGGTGGTAAACACATCAATACCGGCGTCGAGTAATTCTTCCACATCCTGCCAACGCTTAGGATGGCGCGAACCCGGCGCATTCGAATGCGCGAGTTCATCGATCAAGATTAAAGCGGGCTGACGCGCTAGGGAAACGCAGATTTATTCCTAAATCTTGCGAACGATACTCGAACGCAA
>CAYXJI010000065.1:0-3377 GCA_964465175.1 uncultured Burkholderiaceae bacterium
TGCTGGTGCGGAGAAGTCGATATCGCGCTTGTTCATAGACGGATCAAAACTACCATAACTAATCCCCACCACAATCGCTTCCGGCAATTTTTCATCGTAATGCAAAAAAACATGCGTGGGTGCAAGCAAAGGAAACAGGCTATCGCCATCCAGCACATACACCACAGGATAGAGCTTGGCATCGTTGGCTTGATAGTCCAGCGGAAGTCGCACATTGATATGAAAATCGCGGCCGACATACGTCGATCGCATCTTAAAATAATCGCCTTGTAGTACAGGTAGATGTTGGTTAGCTTGTGTCAAGCTTGTCGTTTGATTCTGCGATGCACATGCACTAATCAGAATGCTAAGAGCGAGGATGAGGTAGATTTTCATTTTATGAGTTAACACGATAGTCGTTCTTCTAATTGGTACAAAAATTCGTCGAAGCTGTGCCCAGCCTACGATTCTGAGATCGTTGCGCTTAACCCAGATTTCCTGTGCGCCAAACGAAACCCAAACACAAAACCTACACCTGCCAATCCCCATACAATCGCTGCCACGATCTCGAAGGTATTCCGCAACGCGGGGTGATTGATCATCAGCGGCCAAAGTATCAGGGCGCGTATTAAGCAGATGGCCGCCATGCCTGCGAGTCCGGTGCGTAATAATGGTAAGCGACGGATTAGACCTAGTGCAGAAAATGCGTAGGCGGCGCAGATTGCCATGAGACCGGCGATCACGAAGCCGCCCACCGGTGCGAGCCAAGTGCCATTGCGGGCGGATTCCACAACCTTAGCTGGCGCGCCGAAAAAGACATACCAGCTAGGCCCCGCAAAGACAGTGGCGACGTGGATGACGACACCGATGAGGGCGATGATGCCTGCGAGGTAGATTGCAGCGATTTGCCATGTGGGTGCTGCTGTTTGTTGCTGTTGAATCTGCGTCATGTGCCCTGTTCCTCTGTATAAAAAATTTGGCGTGCAATCGAATTTGGTTTTAGAAATATAAAAATTGCGACAATTTGGTTTACCATGCCATTTAACATTTTACTCACACTATCAATCTTGCGCCGTGCTCTTTATGAAAATATTTTTCGCTGCCGCACTCGTCGCTTTACCATTGATCTCTATGCTCACATGCGATGCGGCACAGGCAACTGATTGTCCTGCTGGAGCTTTGGGTACGTCTCGCACGGTAACGCTCAAACGAGAATTTGCTTTGTACGGTAGCAAACAGCATAAAGCGCTACCGCTACAAAAGAATGAAGTCATATTGACTTTCGATGATGGCCCATCACCTGAAAATACGCCCTTGGTCCTCAAGGCGCTGGCGGCAGAGTGCAGTAAGGCGAGCTTTTTTATGATAGGACTAGCGCTGCAAAAACATCCTGATTTGGCAAAAAAAGTTGCAGAGGCCGGTCATACCACTGCGTTACATAGTTACAGTCATGAGCGTCTAGCAAGCTTGAGTGCGACGGAACAGTTGGCGGATTTAAATAAGGCGCAGGATATTTATCAGCGAATTTTTGGCTTCACTGCGCCCGCTTATCGGTTTCCATTTTTAGAAGAGACCGCCACTTTACTTGATGCGCTTAAAGTCAAAAACATGACTGTGGCATCGATTGATATCACAATCAATGATTGGTTACCCACCGATACCACCGACATTTTGCTAAGGCGGCTGACCCAAAATTTGGAATTATCTAAAGGCGGCATGATACTCATGCATGACGCCAATCCTATCACCGCCAAGGCGCTACCTGCTTTGCTTAAACTATTGAAACAGAAAGGCTACAAAGTCGTTCATCTGCAATGGGAAAAGTCTGCTTGAGTTTGGATCACGCCCCGCATGCATCTAGACTTTTGCGCTATGAATTCGGTCATTTTTCTTCTGCTTATTTGAATTAAGTTAATTTTTTTTGGGCGGGTGCACCCCGCCCATCGATTTTTGCTTGTTTGAAGATTTCGCGGGTACTGAATCACTCTCATCCCAAACAGCAATCATCAACTTATTTCCAGCGGCTTTAGTCCGTAGGCACCACATTCTTAGCCAAAGTTTTAAATCGTTCGCCATCGTCTTGTAACACAGTAATGGTCATGTGGCCTGTCTTGCTGATATTGATGTCACGCACGATACCTGACTTGCCTTTGTGTTTGCCGCCGACGACCAAACAACGATCGCCGTCTTTTAATGGATCTTGTGTGTCGCTGACCATCGTCAATTCCCCTAGTCTTTCACGGATGTTTTTCATTGTAAATCACAATCGCAGCTAATAGATGTCACGCCAATGTCGCAAACATCGTTCACAATTCACCGACTGTTTTTGATTTACCATTACACTTCACTTTACCAACAAAGGAATGATCATGGGTTTATTAGACACGGCTTTAGGAATGTTGGGTAATGCGCAACAAGGACCGAGCGACTCGCAAGGTAATTTACTTCAAGCCGCTCTAGGCATCTTGAGCCAGACACAAAATGGTGGTGGCTTACAAAGTTTAATCGGCGCATTTCAAAATGCGGGCTTGGGCGATGTGATGGCTAGTTGGGTAGGCACCGGACAAAATTTACCGATTTCTTCAGAACAAATTCAACAAGCTTTGGGTGGCGGACATTTGAATCAATTAGCCGAAGCTAGTGGCATGTCGCATTCGGATACAGCGAATGGTTTGGCATCAATCTTGCCGGGTTTGATTGATCAACTCACGCCAAATGGACAAGTCGCTGATGCGGATAACATTGATCCAGCGGCGATGTTGCAGCAATTTTCTTCTTTGTTTGGTGGGCGTTAATCTAGCTAAACCACCGTCCCCATCGGCAATGCAATCACAATACGCGTGCCCTCGCCTACTTGGCTGTGCAAATTAAACTCACCGCCCCAGGCCAGCACGCGTTCGCGCATTCCGCTCAAGCCTACGCCGTCCGCTACTTGGCTAGTATCAAATCCTTGACCATCGTCACTCACCTGAATTTTCAAAACCGATAGATCGCCACTCATTTGTAGCGTGATGTCGACTTGTTTGGCATGGGCATGTTTGAGCACATTGGAGCAAGCTTCTTGTACGATGCGATAGGCTGAGATGGCGAGATCAGGATCGAGTCGTGCGAAATCGCCTGCTGAAACAAATTCAAAATGACAGTCTTCATGCGCGGCATTGTACAAGCGCAGCATCTCTTCAATCGCGCCTTCTAGTCCCAGCATGTCCAATACTTCGGGACGCAAACGGCGTACTAGATTTCTACCGTTGGCATATAAATCGAGCGCTAGTTTAACCACTGCTTTAGCGCGATCTTGTATCTCTTGAAATACGGGAGCAAAGTGTTCGTCGCTGTCGGCTTTGGCGGCGATTTTGGCGATGCGTTCTGACTCTAATCGCACCGCGATCAAAGAGGCG
>CAYXJI010000065.1:3387-13332 GCA_964465175.1 uncultured Burkholderiaceae bacterium
CCCTGTGTATGTGTCATTTAGTTCTCCAAGGGAATCAGGCGGACAGCGACGGCGCAGCCGTCGTAGCTCTTGCGGAGGTCGTCCTGGCCGCCGTAGCTGAAGGTGCAAAGCCAGGCGAAAGAGGCGTTGAGTTCGTCATGAATTTCTATCGCGATACTTTGGCGTTCGTTTTCGACGATGGCATTGACTTTGTGAATCAAGCGACGCTTTTCGGCGTCAGCTTTAAGGGCTTCATTGCGTGAGGCGATCAATTCTTTGGTGCGCTCGGCCACGATGTTTTCTAAATGCGATTGCGATTGGTGCAGGTTGTGCGCCATCTCGTTGATGGAATTTTGTAATTCGCCGATTTCACCGCCATGAGAAATCGCAATTTGGGTGTCCGTACGACCCGCGCTGATATCCTGCAGCGCTTCGATTGCGCCATGCAAAGGACGGGTCAAACTTTTCGATAAAAGCCACGCTAGCCAGGCACTCACGGACAGCGCTAGCACGGACATTAACATCTCGATGGCGAAACGATAGCGTTGCTTGCTGAGTAAATAAGACTTGGTCATGGTAACGCGGACATAGCCCAAGACGAGGCTTTTTTCTTTGCCTTGATCGAGCGTGGATTTTTCTTCTGACTCTTTATGCAAATTCACCCAGACCATATGCCGTCGAATAGGTAGCTCAACAAACCTGCTTTCGGCTTTCGCTTTTCCTGCATTTTCTACGTGCGTGATTTCAATTTTATTCGCATCAAATAGGTCGATTCTATAAATGCCGCGATCCGATTGGATCACGCTGTAAATCATATGTTTGATCGCCTGCAAATTACCTTCCGCGATATGGTGTTCCGCGCCATCGGCGAGCGCCGTCGCAATCGTTTTGGCGCGGCTATTTAACTCTTCTTCGACCTCGCTAACACGCGCGTAATAAGAATAAGAAATCAAAGAAAAGAACAAATACACGACAGGAAAAACCGCAATCACCATCAGGCGCGTGCGTATGCTCCAACTGCGCCATTGAACCAAGCGCCGAAGCATACTTATCGCTGGATCGTGCGGCGTCACCGACATCGAACTCATGGCTCAATCAAGCCATGTTTCATCGCCAATTTGGTAATTAAAGCGGGTCGATGTATACCTAATTTTTCTTTGACAGCTTGGCTGATATTGCTAATGGTTTTTTGTGAGAGATCAAGCTGTTCGGCGATCTCGACATTGGTCAAACCTTCGGCCATAAGTTTAAAAATCTCCAAACTACGTTCGTCCAATAAGGTCTGCGGAGAGGCGTCGCCACGCACCGAAAGATTGGCTAAACGCTCGGCGATTTGCGGCATGAAATACAGCGCGCCTTGACCCGCTCTTTGCACCGCCACCGCGAGATCGGCGGGATCACAATCTTTGGTCACGAACGCTTTTGCGCCCAGACGATAGGTCTCTTTGATCAAGGCATCTTGATCAAACTGACTCAAGAAAACGATCTGCGCCTCGGGCTGTTTTTCTAGAATATGTTTGGCCGCGTCCAAACCCGTCATCTCTGCACCAAAGCGGATATCGAGCACGACTACATCGGGCTGCAAAGCAAGGTATTGCTCGACCGCTTCTTGCGGCGTTTTGGCCTGCCCAACCACATCCATACCTTCTGCCGCCAAAGACATGGCAAAGCCTTTCATCACGATAGGATGATCATCGGCCAACAAAACTCGTATCGATTTATCGGTGCTGTTATGAAGATTGCTGTGTGCTACTTGATTTACTTGCGTTGCTGGATTTGACATATTTTTCTCCTGTTCTGATGCGGTGCGACACATAGGCATGCTCATCTATGGCATCCATTTTACTAGTAAATAGCAACAAAATTGAGTTTATTTGCTAGTAACTAGCAAATCTTTTACAAATTTTGCGCATCGCTAAGTCATTGATTTAATGAAGATAATCAGTAACTAGCATTCACTTAATCCACAAAAAGCATAATATCTTCCAAAATACAGCTTTATTTTTGCTATCAACTAGCATAATATGATTCCAACGATGTGCAACAAAGCTTCCTAAGCACAGCGCTAGGCTAGTAATAGTAGGCAATCGGGAACAATAGCGAGCCAACTGTTCTTTCAACTTCACACCACCAGGAGTTCATCATGACTACTTACCACTTTGGACCAGCACACCTTGAACAAGCACCCCAAAAAAAAATGTCTTCTTTGTTGGTTGTCGGTGCTTTACATGCGATTGCACTTGGTTTTGCTTTGCAAGCGAGCAATGTCATTAATTTTCGTCAGCCGACCATCATCGACTATGTTGAGGTAAAGCCTCCATTGAAAATTGAGGAGCAGCCGAAGATGAAAGAACGATCCAAGACCATTCCAACGATTCCTGTTATTCAACCGCCCGTCATCGTGGTTGCGAAAACTGACACGCCGACGATTACGGTGACTGAAGGAGACAAGACTGAACATAAAGAATTCGAGCGCACGCAGCCAACCAGCGGTGGCTCGGCAAATACCGAGAGCGCCACAACACGCGCCCCTGTTCATATCGCGGCACAAGTCGATTCGAACGCCTGCGAGAAGCCGGAATACCCCGCTAGCGCAATCCGTACTGCGGAGGAAGGCACAGTGAATTTAGCCATGCTGATCGGCCCAGATGGACGTGTATTGGACAGTAAAGTAGAAAAATCCAGCGGCTCACGAGCACTCGACAAAGCAGCGATTCAGGGTCTGAGTTTATGCAAATTCAAACCTGGCTCACTCGATGGCGTACCAGAGAAATCTTGGGCCAAATTGCAATACGTTTGGACACTGAATTGAACAAGCAACTGCAATAAACATTACAAACATTACAAACCAAAGACAAGGAAACATCATGGCACATCATCACAAACAATATTCAACTCCAAGCTCGGCAAACCGAGGCAAAAGTCAGCTCGCCCGCAATTGCAATCGATTCTTGCTACTGGGTGTCTCCAGTGTCTTGATGGCTTGCTCTGCGTCGAGTCATCTTGAAACAAGCAGCGGCGAACAAGTGGAGGCCGTGGCAAAACCGAAACAAACGGTCGACCTACAAATGAAGGTGGTCGAAGAAAAATTTGAGCCTCCACAAATGCAGCGGTCTTACGAAAAGAAAAAAGACCTATCACCGCAAACATCGCAGAACAGTACGCGGGCCATCGCCAGTGTCTCCAATGTAAAACCAGCCATGGCACCGGCATCGTCTTATCCGCCACCTGCATTTATTTCGCCGTCGAAAACTTTAGTCTTGCCCGCCGAAAGCGCTAGCTATGCGCCAGCGACACGCGAAGCACCGATGATCATCGCACAAGACACTGCGAAATATCAAAGCTACCAAGAAAATAGCTGGAAGCGCGTCGCAGAAGATCCTACTTCTACCTTTAGCGCGGACGTCGATACGGGTAGTTACGCCAACGTCAGGCGCTTTATACAACAGGGGCAATTACCCAATCCCGATGCGGTCAGAGCCGAAGAGATGATTAACTATTTTACCTATCAATATGCCCTGCCTAAAAGCGATGAGGTCCATCCCTTCAGCGTCCAACCACAATTGACGGTGTCGCCATGGAATCCAAAGCGTCAATTATTACGCATCGCGATCAAAGGCAAAGACGTGGCAAAAGAAAGCCTACCATCGGCCAACTTAGTATTTTTGGTGGATGTGTCTGGCTCTATGTCGCCACAAGATCGCTTGCCCTTGGTGCGCAGTGCTTTGAAATTATTGACCGCGCAATTAAGAGCGCAAGACCAAGTCAGCCTAGTAACTTATGCCAATGGTACGCGCGTCGTCTTGACGCCAACAGCGGGAGATCAGAAGGAAAAAATTAATCTAGCGATCGACCAATTATCAGCAGGTGGCGGCACCAATGGCGAAGCAGGTATCAAACTCGCCTACGCCCAAGCTCACGCAGCCAAAATCAAAGGTGGCATCAATCGTGTGTTGCTGGCGACCGATGGCGATTTAAATATCGGTGTCACCAATGATCAGGACTTAAAGTCCTTGGTAGAACGCGAGCGCAAAGCGGGGATTAGTCTCAGTACTTTGGGGGTGGGTGACAGCAATTACAACGAAGCCTTAATGAAAAAACTGGCAGACAATGGCGATGGCAGTTATCACTATTTAGATAGTTTGCAAGAAGCCCATAAAGTGCTGGTCAATGAATACACCTCCACCCTCGCGCCCATCGCTCAAGATCTGAAATTACAACTGGAATTTAATCCAGCCCTGGTCAAAGAATATCGTTTAATAGGCTATGAGTTACGCAGCCTGACTCGGGAGCAGTTTAATGACGACAAAGTGGATGCGGGTGACATAGGTTCCGGCCATACGGTAACCGCCTTATACGAAATCGTGCCGCAAGGCAGTAAAGGCAATGTCGATGCATTGCGCTATCAGGCTGAAAAAAACATCGCTACCCCTATCAGCAAGGACAAGCGTCAACAGGAGCTCGCATGGTTAAAGCTACGCTATAAAACGCCAGGCAACTCGCACAGCCAGTTGATCGAAACACCGATACAAGCAGCAACGATGTTAGCCAATATCCGCGCGGCCGATGAAGATTTTCGTTTTGCTACTGCCGTCGCGGCTTGGGCGCAATGGCTGCGTGGCAGCAGTTTGATTGAAAATTTTGGACCTAGAGAGATTCTGGCTTTGGCGAACTCGGCTCGTGGTAACGATCGTTTTGGTCATCGCGCAGAATTTGTGCGCTTGGTTGAATTATCATCGGCCTTACATCCGGTTCAGGTTTCACAACACAAAGCCCCTGAAGCAACTCTGGCGGGCGAATAAAGTCATCAAACCATTGCGCCTTAGCATCTGCATTCGCAGCACTGCTATTAAATTAAGTATGCAAATTATAGGGCGGGTGAAACCCGCGCCGCCAGACTATTGAACATCTGAGCAGCGCGGTCTTCCCCCGTGTAAGGAGATGGCTTAAGTTAATGGCAGTGAACATCAGCAGCTTAATAACTAAAGCATGTAGCCAACGATCAAACATGATCCAACTTAGCGATCGCCACTTTTAAAGCCTCAAAACATCGTACATCAATTGCAGTATGCAAAGTCTCGGCCATCATTTCTAATGTGCGTGGTATCGGAATCGCACCGCGATAGGGACGTTCTGCGGTGATGGCATCAAAGATGTCGGCAGTGGTAATGATGCGTGTTTCTAGTGTGATTTCATCGCCCTTTAATCCACGCGGATAGCCGGTGCCATCGAGTTTTTCATGATGCGAGGCCGCGACTTTTGCCAATTCGGAAAACACGGCAATGCGAGACAAAATGGTCTCGGTATAGCTAGCGTGTAACTTGACCTCATCCCACTCCGAGATATCGAGTTTACCTGCTTTGTCTAACACGCTATTGCTGACACCGAGCTTACCGACATCATGCAATAAAGCGCCACGCTTCAACCAACGTCGTCGCTCCGGACTGAGCGCTAGCGCTTCGGCAATCATGTCCGTGTACAGCGCAACGCGCGCGCTGTGACCACTTGTGTAGGGACTTTTGGAATCCACAACTTGTCCAAAAGCTGCCGCAATATCGTCTAAGTAGTCATCATCGACGGGCACTTCATGGGAGCGAGGCTCTAGCATCAGCACTTTAGCGTCGATATCCTTGGCATTGAGCGCATCCCAGAAACTGGCATTTTTTGCGACACGCTCAAACGCATCCGTCAATATGGGATCAAACCAAACACCTGAACGTTCTCGCACCTCGGTCAATGCGGCCTCAGCACCATCGGCCACTTGGAAGACATCAACCACCTGCGCCAGCAAAGCAATCCGTGCAAAAATGGGAATGGCTTCACCGCGCAATCCCTCTGGTTTTCCATATCCATTAAAATGTTCATCGAGACTATAGATACCTAGCGCGACCTCTTCTGAAAATCGCAATAAGCGGGCGATCTCGGCACCGCGCTGACAACGTGTTGCGATCAATTCATGGGCAATTTCGTTGCCATCGCGCAGGATCGTCAAGACGCTACGAAAACGCTCGGCTAAGCCCGCTTTGAGCCCGGTATGTTTCAAGACAAAGTGTAAAACCTGCGGCAAGCTGTCGCCCACCGTTTTAAAGTCACGTTTAAATTGCAAATCATCGGTTAGATAGAGCTCACAAATACGCGCAGCATTGCTACTGCAGCCTAGATCTTTTAGCAGCAAGGTGTAATACAAATCCCATAGCTGATTTTCGGGCAAATTGATTTCACGGCCTAGGTGCATACCGATCCAACAGCAACGTATACAGTGTCCTTCTGGCTGGCCTTCGGTAATGTCGAGCGCATGGCTGAGCGCACTGATCAACTCGGATAATCTGAGTCCGGGAAGCCCTGTTGCCAGAGTCATTTCTTTAGCGAGATTTTGACTAGGTGTAGCACCGAGAGTCGCTGAACTATTGATCGACATATGACATTCCCCGTTTTTTTTGGCATGAGGCTCGCTGAAGTGACACGATAGTCCATCAGCATGGCTAAGCAGGCTTAGACGCAAACCTCTCAACACAGAGACACAGAGAAAAACTGAAGTTCACAGAGGAAAATCAAAACTCTCTGCTTTCCTCTGTGCCTCCGTGGCTCTGTGTTGAGAGGTCTTCTGTTTTTTACTCATAGGACTTACACAAAACTGCGCTGGCTAGGCACGGAGCCGAAGACAGTACAATTGTACGGCGAGGCGAACGCAACGACGTCAGAGTCTGTTTTGCGTAAGTCCTAATTCAAACAATCGCGATGATAGCGTAAGTAAGAATACCTCAAATCAAAAAAATTTGCCGAATAGAAACTAATCTATTCGGCAAATTAGGTAGGAACACAACTTTATCCAGTTAACCAGGACGCAAGTTTTATTTTCCTATCGAAAATAACACCGCATTATTAATCGCATACACCTTACCATCCGCGCCTATCGCCGTCGGGGTATACGACTCACCCAGACCGCTAGTCAAGCGGATTTTTTCACTCAGCTCATTCGTGGTCAAATCCCAGCGATACAAAATGCCATCTTCGCTGTTCACGATCACCGATTTAGTAAAAGGATCGACCGCTGCTGTATTCACACACCATTCTATAAATCCGCCTGGCACAGCAGGGTCTGGCGTCGGTCCCAGCAATGTCATGACTTCTTTCATGGTTTTGACTCTCGCCATTCTGTCGTCTTGCGCGACAAATGGATCAATGATGGCGATCTCATTCATGCCGTCACCTGAGCCTGCCCTTTCATAATTATTGTATTTCACCATCAAGAGATACGGCGAGCTGCCTTTATAACTGGCGACCAAATTCGCCGGAACCAAAGAGGGAGTGATATCCCAGCCGAATGAACCTGGAATTTTAGTTTGCGACAAATCGGCATTAAAGTGCAGTAACCAACCACGCGCATTATGCGAGCCATAGGTTTTTTCGAGAACACCAATATAGACGTCACCATCGGGCGCAACCAGTGGCGAGGCTGTGCTGTCATCTGAAATATTGGCAGCACCCTGTTCTTTCGGATCAAGTAATTGCGCCTTAGACTTCAATGCCAAACTCGCACTATCAAGCGCTAACAAATAACCTGACTGCCTCGCACCGGCCACAAAATTATCATTGGCGACTACATAAATCGTTTTTTGATCTTTCGAAACTGCAATCGCACTATTGGTCGCCACTTTAGCCACGGCGCTGGTACCCGCTACCGTCGCCACACTCACCCAAGTAGCTTTACCATCGGCACCGATACGTGCCACGCCACTACTGACGCCTGCCGCGTTGCCCGCGCTTGCGACAAAACCAAAATACAAATTGTTTTGCGCATCACTGGTAATCGGTGTATTGATCACTATCGCTTTATCCAGAGCAAGTTTGTTCGCGGTATAAACACTGTCACCGTAGAACACCAAGGATTTAAAACTACCGGAGGCCAAATCGGCGTCGTCGCGATACAAAATTTTACCCCCAGCGCCGGGAGCGACGATGCGATTACTCGGTGTCAAGGTGGCATTATAAGTTGGCGTCCAACGCGCAGATGGCATCACATAATCGGTATTTTCTGACCAAATCAAGCCGCCGTTGTCTGACGATCGCGCTTCGATTCTATAGCTCAATCCTGCACCGGTTTTTACTGGCACAATCACTGTGTTTTTAGCAGTGATTACAGGCGAACCATAATGCACCAGCAAATAGCCTTGCGCACTGTATTGCGGCGCCATATCCACCGGCGTTTTCCACACGATACGAGAAAAAGACTGGGTCGCGACCGTTGATAAAGCCTCGTGCTGCGCATTACCACCAAAACTCATCCACGGTGGCCCTACTACATTGGGATTACTGGTGCCCGTACCATTGTCGGTGCCAGTAGTAGTGCCGGTGCCTGTACCGTTTCCATTATGACTAACAGGTGCTACGCTACTACTGGAGCCGCCACCGCAGGCTGCCATAACGGTGCCGACTACGATCAATGAGGCGAGTGTAAATGCATAGCGACGTGGGCGCTGACGTGCAGGCTTCGATTTACTTTTCAATTCATTTTCTCGGTCTGAAATGGGTTCTAACATTTTTGATCCTTGATTTAAGAGGCGGCTAATTACATTCTTGACAGGCGTGGATTTCCATTGTTTTTCTAAGGACTTACGCAAAACAGACGCTAGCGTCGTTGGTTCGCCTCGCCGTACAACCGTACTGTCTTCGGCTTCCCGCCTAGCTAGCGCAAATTTGCGTAAGTCCTATTTCTTGATTGTCTTAAAAGCTATGTAAGACTGACCTAAATTCTCAAAAAATTCAAGGCGATTCGTCCCAAAGTCTGGGATCAAATTCCCCATCTAGCGCGGGTCTATGGTTCTGCGCTAAGCTGTGACATTAATCTTTAGCGCAGTCGCTTCGACACACCACTTAAACATTTCTCATGCACCTCTTAGCTACTCTACTTTGCCTCAGTTTGCTGAGCGCATGCCACCCCGCAACAACGGAGTCAGCTAGCGCATCGAGCGTGGCCAATACGCGCATGATCCAGCCGCCTGTTTCAAATGCGCCCCCACCACTTCCCTCATTCACATTAGGACGCACGCCTCCAGATCACAAGGCCTATCCGATCTTATTCGTCACGCAAGTACCACTGCGCGCGGATAAAAACGGACGCTTGTCGGCTTTCGCCAATCACATGACGCACCCCGAACAAGTGCCGCGCGGTGGTGATTTGATGCTGTATTACCCAGACGCCAGTATCAGGAATTTAACGCTAGAAGCTGGCTTCGGCGATGCGGGTTTTCAAGCGAAGAATGCGATTGCCGTAAGAGAACCGAGCGTGCACTGGAGCGGTAAAAAAGCGGTGTTGAGTCTTTTATTAGGTGCACCCAAATCAGATCAAGCCTTGAGCACATCACGCTGGCAACTGTATGAAGTCACCGGTTTAGAAAAGGGACAACGAGCCAGATTACAAAAGCTAACTGCACAAGACCCTCGCTACAACAATGTTTCGCCCATTTATGGCAGCGACGACAGTATTATTTTTACTTCCGATCGGCCGCGCAATGGCGCAGCACACTTGTATCCGCAATTAGATGAGTACGAGGCGACCCCCAGCATCACAGGCATTTGGAAACTACAGCAAGGCAAATTGCAATTGCTTAACCACACGCCTAGTGGCGCTTTCCATCCGCTGATTGACCGCTTTGGGCGCGTCATCTTTACGCGTTGGGATCACCTACAACAAGACCAATTAGCCGATCGTGATCGCGATGCACTACGCAATCAGGTGGCGCTGCCGTTTCGCTCGTTTAATTACGAGGACGAAACGGCGCATGCAAAAAAACGCGATAGCCGCGCAGAATTTTTTCCAGAATCACGGGTCGGTAGTGAGAGTGTCTATGGCCAAGTCAGCGCCTATCGCAGTAATTTTTTTACGGTTTGGCAAATCAATCAAGATGGTAGCGCCGAAGAGACGCTGAATCATGCAGGCTTACATGAATTGAGCTATGGTTTTCT
>CAYXJI010000066.1:0-5856 GCA_964465175.1 uncultured Burkholderiaceae bacterium
CCGACTAAATCATTCGGGGATAGGCTCTAGCTGGAACACTTTTGCGTAAGTCCTATCAATTGATAATGAATCTAGATTAGTCATCCAAAAGTAGGCAAATTTACCGTAAATGAGAATGTCATGTTAGTTTGTTTTAAATCCACTGCTGCTGCAGAAATTATTATGTATAAAGAACATATCGCGGCCATTTTAGAGATGTTGGGCAAAGAGGTAGAACGTGGTGTGATTACAGCAGCCGAAACGCCCATGGTTATACAAAAAATAGAAAACTTCATCGAAGAGGAAAAAAAGCAAGCGGCTCTCAAAGCGAAGTTGCTGGCCGATGTTGATGAAGATGAGGATTTAGATAGCGTAGAGAAGAAGAAAAAAATGGAAGTGGTAAGTTTATCCGCTCGGCTATTTCCATTTTTAGACATGTTACGTGCCGCTAATAAGAAACAAAAAGACGTGTTGTGGGGTGTATAAACAATGAGTGCGCATGTAGAAAATACCCAAGAATTTTTATTAGAAATAGCTGACGGTACGTCTCTATTTGTGCGTGATTGGCCAGCCAATTCTGCAAGCGCACCAGGTATTTTAATTATGCATGGCTTAGGTGAACACTCTGGTCGGTATATTCATATTGCTAGGTTTTTTCTTCATCTGGGATTTCGTGTACGAAGTTTTGATCAACGTGGTCATGGTCAATCTAGCGGTAAGCGTGGTGATGTGCCGGATGATGAAGCGCTACTGCGCGATACGGGTGCGGTACTCAATGATTTTGCAAGCCAACTACCGGCAGCACCCATCTTATTCGCGCATAGTATGGGCGGCCTTTTCGCTAGTCATTTTGTGTTACAAGGCTTAGCGCCAGTCAAAGCGCTGATTTTGTCCTCTCCTGCATTTTCTGTAAAAACTAGTAGTTTCGAAAAAATATTGTTTAAGCTTAGTCGTGTACTAATTCCGCATTTAGCGGTTGGCCATGGTACCAATGGCCGCTATTTATCACATGATTCTGAAGTTGTCGCGGCCTATCAAAACGATGCTCTAGTGCATTCACGTATCAGTGCCAGTCTGTTTGGTAGCATGTTGTCCTCGATGCGTTATGTCAAAAATCATATTGAACAATTATCGATACCCTTATTATTATTGGTCGCCGATGCTGATCTCGTGGTCAATCCACGTGGTGCAAAACTGTTAGCGCAGCGGCTAGAACAAAGTGACAAGGCGCAATACCTTCATCTGATCTTATATGCAGGTTTTTATCATGAAATTTTTAACGAATTAGAAGCCTTGCGCGCCTTCGATGATGTCAGAGTTTGGTTAGAACAAAAAAATCTGATGCCAGAAATTACCCCACCTTGATCACACTTATACCGAATATTTTTTGTTAGAAATTATGTCTGAACCTACCCGTAAAGTATTGACACGCCCTACTGCGACAACTCGTCCTGATTCTTCAAAGAATAAATTGGCGAATAAGTTGACGAATAAATCGACGAACAAAGCGACCAGCAGAGTCAAAGATAGTGCGCGTTTAGATCGTCCTTCAGCGTCAGCATCGGTGCCGCATGAGATAGCGACGCTTAGCATCAAACCCGATTCATTGGCGTTTAGCTTAGTCGGTGCGGCGCAAGCAGTTGCCTATGTGTTAGAAGGCACGGCTTTACCACAAGCCTTGTCACGCGTCTTTGCACAAAGTGAATTGAGTCCTCAAGCACGTGGTGCGATACAAGATATTGCCTATCGGACTATGCGTCAGGTTGGACGCGTCGATGGCTTGATCCAAGTCATGACTAGCAAATTACCCGAACCACCCTTGCTATACAGCCTGTTATGTTGCGCGCTCACTTTACTAGTCACCGAACAAGCAGACGACGCGCCGTATGATGATTTTGTGGTGGTCGATCAAGCTGTTAATGCGGCCGCATCATCAAGTCAGATGGTTTTTGCAAAAGGCATGGTAAATGCTGTTTTGCGTCGTTTTTTGCGAGAAAAATCGACCTTACTCCCCTTCGTTATGAAGCAACCAGCAGCCATGTGGAATTATCCGCAATGGTGGGTGGATCAATGTAAGACCGCTTATCCGGATCAGTGGCAAAGCATTTTGAAAGCGGCGGATACACAGCCGCCTATGACTTTGCGTGTCAATCAAAGACAGATTTCTGTCACAGATTATTTGAATTTATTAGAAAAAAATGCTATTCAAGCGCAGCAAATCGGCCCAGTCGCCGTGCGTTTAAATAAGGCGATGCCGGTGCAGTTAATACCAGGATTTGAACAAGGCATGGTGTCAGTACAAGATGCCGCCGCCCAATTGGCTGCTCAATTGTTAGACGTACAGGACGGGATGCGCGTATTGGATGCGTGTGCCGCACCTGGTGGTAAGACGGGACATTTGCTTGAGACTGCCAAAATCGATTTGGTGGCACTGGATGCTGATCCAAAACGGATTGAACGCATTCATGAAAATTTAGCGCGTTTGCAATTGTTTGCGCAGATTAAAAGTGGCGATGCCAAATACGCCAATTGGTGGGATAGCCAAGCCTTTGATCGTATCTTAGCGGATGTGCCTTGCACCGCATCGGGTGTGGTTCGACGTCATCCTGATATACGCTGGCTAAGACGCAAAAATGATGCGGTACAACTCGCACAAACTTCGGCCAGTATTTTAGATAACCTGTGGCGCATGTTAAAACCGGGCGGCAAAATGTTACTGGTGACCTGCTCGATTTGGCCTTCAGAATCAGAAGCACAAGCGGCCGCGTTTGTACAAAGACAGAATGCAATTCGTCTACCAGCACCAGGCCAATTACTACCTACGTCGGAAATCAGCAACGAACATGATGGTTTGTTTTATGCGCTATTTCAAAAACCAGCATAAAACTAGAGGTTTGAAACTTGTTTCAAGTTATTATGTCAATAATATTTGAGCTTGTATTGACGGACTTTTTAAACTTTTAGAATCGCCATGTTTTTCTTATGTTCTCTAGCCTGATCCACTTCTCGCGATCAATTTTAATTGCATGGGCGCTTAGCTGTTTAGCGCCCATGATGTTTTCTTGCGCGCAGGCTTATGCCGCAGGTGTCGAGGTGACCACCGCTAAAATTGAAACGAGCGATGAAGGCTATCGCGTCTTGGTGGCATTTTCATTTGAACTTGGCAATGATTTAAAAAAAGCGATTAATGAAGGCATACCGGTGTCGTTCACGGCGGAGGTTGAAATGAATCGACCGCGTTGGTATTGGTTTGATGAAAAGACCATACGCTCGTCACAAACAGTCAAAATTCAATATGACCTCTGGCGGCGTCAATATACCGCAGCAGTAAATGGCGGTTTAAAACAAAATTTTCCAACTTTAGAAGAAGCTATGAGTTTGGTTTGGCGACCTCGACGCTGGTTGGTCGCAGATAAAAATGCCTTAAATCCAAACGCGACTTACAACGTTGCGGTACGTTTGAAACTCGATAGTAATCAATTGTCGAGACCCATGTTAATTACCTCGTTTAGCAATAGTGATTGGCGTTTGGCCTCCGAGTGGAAACGATTTACGTTTAAGGCAGACGATAAGTGATTAAGTTTTTGTGGAAAGGTTTAGTTGTTGGCGGCGTTCTAATGAGCGTTCTATTGTTTTCGCTGATGACCTCTACTGAAAACTCCAGCCGTTTTCAATACACTAATGCGAACTTCCCTCTGCTTCTGATCGCCAATGCGGTGGTTGCATTGGGTTTATTGGTGATGGTGATCACACTCTCCTGGCAATTGGTCAGACGTTACCGTAAACGCGAATTTGGTTCGCGTATTATGACAAGATTAGTGGTCTTATTTGCGCTTGCCGGTATCCTACCGGGTTCTTTGATCTATATTGTTTCGGTAAAGTTTGTTAAGGAATCTATCGATTCTTGGTTTATTGTTAAACTCGATCCTTTATTAAATTCAGGGATGGATTTAGGACATACGGCTTTAGATTACACACTAAAAGATTTAGAAGCCAAAGCCAGAAGCATGGTGAATCAACTCAGTGACGTGAGCGAAAATCCTTACTCATCGACCTTACCGATTAAGTTGTCACGTTTGTTAGAGCAAATGCAGATTGAGGAAGCGACTATCATCAGCGGTCGTGGTCGTGTTATTGCAACAGCGAACAAGAATCCTGCGATTTTGGTACCCGAATTACCGAATGCCAGCATCATTCAAACCGTAAGAATAGAAGGTAAATACGCAAAAATTAGTACCCATATTGATCATATCGGTGAAGATGCTACGCGCAATTTTTACACAGATGCCCATCAAAACAGCGGTGGTGATTTGGGAGATAAAGAATTTTTACGCGTGATTATCCCCTTGCAATTAAGCGGTATGAATGCCCGTTTTCAACATGAATCTAGCTACTTACAACTGATTCAACCTATCCCAGAATTATTGGATAAACAGGTAAAAGTGTTTACCACGGCGCTTTCAGAGCATCGTGAACGATCCAGAAGCCGCGAAGGCCTGAAAGAGATGTATTTGGTCAGTTTGACTTTGCTCTTACTGTTTGCGATTTTTGCCGCGATTACGGCGGCCTTTTTTATCTCCAGTGAATTAGCAAGGCCTTTACTGCTATTAGCAGAAGGGACTAAAGCGGTGGCTGAAGGCAATCTCTCACCACGCCCGATTACGACCACCTCTGATGAGCTCGGTAGCTTGACGCAATCATTCAACACGATGACACGGCAATTATTCGATGCCCGTTCCGCAGTAGAAAAAAATCGCAACGAATTGGAAAATGCAAAGGCTTATTTGGAGTCGGTGTTAGCGAGTATGTCGGCTGGGGTTATGGTGTTGGATCAATATGGTTGTCTGGTCACTTGTAACCATTCCGTTGAGCGGATTTTACGCCGTCAATTAGATAGCGAAACGGGACAACCTTTGAGTGATATACCCGGCTTACAAGTATTCGCTGACGCTATCGATAAAGCTTTTTCTGAACAACATGCGCAGTCAGCGGGTGGAGCCGAGCAAGAGCATTGGCAACAGCAAATTGAATTACCAAGCTCGGCATTTAGTGAGGTGCCGGAAGCGGTTTCGACTATGCAAGCGGGGGACGAAGACAAAGGTTTGACTTTGCTTGCGCGAGGATCGCATTTGCCAGTTGCATCCGGCCTAGGTTATGTGATTGTGTTCGATGATATTACCAATATTATTTCGGCTCAGCGTTCAATCGCTTGGGGTGAAGTGGCGCGTCGCTTGGCACATGAAATCAAAAATCCGCTGACACCGATACAATTGTCGGCCGAGCGCTTGCAAATGAAGTTGGTGGATAAATTAAATGAAACCGATGCACTGTTTTTGAATAAAAGTACGACCACGATAGTGAATCAGGTGACATCGATGAAACGGATGGTGGATGATTTCCGTGACTATGCCAAAATACCGCAGGCGGTCTTATCCAAAATTAATTTATCGGCCTTGATTGATGATGTCTTGCACCTGTATTTATCAGGCGATGGGCGCGATATTATTCATTTGCAGATAGAAACGCACTTACCTTTAATCATGGGAGATGCGACTCAGATTCGACAGGTGATTCATAATCTTCTGCAAAATGCGCAAGATGCCGTCACAGAAAATACCAAGTCAGGTCAGACGCCAAGAATTGATGTGGTCGCTGAAATCGTGCATTACGCCAGTGCAGATAAATCAGAAAGAGTTGCAGTACGTTTGTCCGTAATTGATAACGGTCCGGGTTTTTCAAATAAAATATTAGCTCGTGCCTTTGAGCCATATGCGACATCAAAACCAAGAGGTACCGGTTTAGGTTTGGCGATGGTGAAAAAAATTGTAGATGAACATGGGGGTAAGATCGATATTCAAAACCGTAGCGATGCAAACG
>CAYXJI010000066.1:5866-13308 GCA_964465175.1 uncultured Burkholderiaceae bacterium
AAACGGTGCCAAAGTTTCGATTTTGCTGTTAAAGTTAGCACCGGAGTTAAATACCTGAGTATCATTCGGGTTTTTCTAAAGTGCTGTGTATGCTGCAGGCTTCCACAGAGAAGCACAGTGTCGTGTAAATAGTGTAGTAGTTTTAGGGTACATTTATGGCAAACATATTGGTCGTCGACGACGAAATGGGAATCCGGGAGCTGCTCTCGGAAATTTTGGGCGATGAGGGACACGTCGTTCAATTAGCAGAAAATGCACAGCAAGCGCGGGAGGCGCGAGCACAATTACGGCCTGATTTAGTGTTACTCGATATCTGGATGCCGGATACCGATGGTGTGACTTTATTGAAGGAATGGCAGCGCGATGGTTTATTGACGATGCCAGTGATCATGATGTCGGGTCATGCCACGATCGATACGGCAGTGGAGGCGACTCGTATCGGTGCTTTAAACTTTTTGGAAAAGCCAATTGCTTTGCAAAAGCTTTTAAAAGCGGTACAACAAGGTTTGACCCGTAATGTCGAAGTGCCGCGTCCGGTGGCACCGATTGCGCGTATGAGTGCGCAAGATACGAACTCGCAAATTGCTAGTCCAACTTCATTTTCTGTTGCGCCTGTCAGTTATGAATCGCGTGACTTTGCAATGGGCAATCAACTGGCGCAAAATAACCAGCATTCTTTCAATAATCTTTCTTTCGATCTGCCTCTGCGTGAAGCGCGTGATGCATTTGAACGCATCTATTTTGAATACCATTTGCATCGTGAAGGTGGCAGCATGACGCGTGTGGCAGAAAAAACGGGTTTAGAACGCACGCATCTCTATCGTAAGCTCAAGCAATTAGGCGTTGAATCAGTCAAATATGGCAAGCGCGGCGAATAAGCCGATAGCACTCGTTACGTTGATTTTAGTGGCAGGTAGCAATTATCAGGCACGTGAAGCCTGGATTGCTACCGCTACTTCTCATCTTCCCCCATCAGAAAAGTCGGCTGCTTTATTAGAGGGTCTACCTAGTGGCGTATTGCCATTGCAAAGTCACAGCCATTTTTTGGTAGAGCGCATTGCACCTGGCTGCTTTTGCTGTATTGGGCAATTGGCGCTGCGTGTTACTTTAAATCGCTTGCTCAGACAGGGCTTAACAAAGTTGTATATTGCCATGAATGATGTGCAACATTTGACGGAGCTACAGCGAACATTATCGCTACCGCCGTATGATTTAATTCTCAAATGCGAAAAAGTGATAAGGCTTTAGCCTAAAGTTCAGACCTTGCTCTGCCGTAACTCTCTATAAGAGGGCGGTTTTCTCTTTTCAAAGCACCCTGTTTGTTTTGAAGACATGGTTTCTCACACGAGATATACCTGAGAAAGGAAGAGCAAAATGAACATTATCTATAATAGCGACCAATATAGTGTGGTCGAGTTTGGTGCCCAGACTGAGCATGAAGCCTTACGCTTTGGTGGTTATGAAATCACAGACAAATCGGTCTGTCGCGAATGCTTTATTGGCGGGATACAGGCCGAGACATTTCGACAAGATGTGCGAGAGCTAATTTCGAACGAACCTAGCATAGAAGAGATTGATGAATTTTTAGCGAAGTTCGATTCTTACATGGGACAGTCAGTATTGCTGCATTGAACATGCTTTTGGGAAAGTAAAAACAAGTTTTTTTAGCATTTTTGTTTCCTTGCTATTAGGTATTTGTCTTAATTTAAAATCGGGAGTGCAGATGTTGATGACATCGCACTCCTTTTTTATTGCATGTATTTATCTAGCTTTAGTCGTTAAATATCGATATTCACCGTGAAATTCTATTATTTTCACTTAGATTAAGTCCCTTACAATAAAAAAGGACAAAAAAAACCCGCTAGCTATTCGCTGCGGGTTAAGTCCAAACCTTTTGAAGGTGTTGGAGGAGACAGGTGTTACTTTATCGCAGTGCAGCAAATATGTCTTCTTGTTTTTTCGTATACCAGACATAAACAAAGGATATATCTGTGGTGATAGTTATCCAATTTTTATGATCAAGCTTGGTTTGAGGCAGTCTCTATTTCCTTACTCTTGAATCTAGGGTGAAGTGAATTTAAGCGTAAAAAATGATTTACACTTCCATTCATTAGACAATCTGCCTAATTATGCTGCTTGTGCTGCTTATGCAATTTAAGGAAAAGTATGAAATTGCTAGACCCGATTCTTGAAATCCAAGCCGAAATGCAGGCAATACGGCGTGATATCCATGCGCATCCCGAATTATGTTTTGAGGAGTATCGAACGGCTGCGGTGGTTACTGCCAAATTAAAGGAGTGGAACATTCCTGTTGTGACCGGTTTGGCAGGTACGGGCATCGTTGGTGTTATTCGACGCGGCAATAGTGAGCGAGCGATAGGCTTGCGTGCGGACATGGATGCTCTGCCCATGCAAGAGATTAATCATTTCGCTCACACCTCGCAGCACCCTGGAAAAATGCATGCCTGCGGCCATGACGGTCATACCGCCATGTTGCTAGGCGCGGCGCATTATCTTTCGCAGCACGCAAATTTTGACGGTACGGTGTATCTGATTTTTCAGCCGGCGGAAGAAGGTGGTGGTGGCGCGCGCCGCATGATAGAAGAAGGTTTGTTCGAGCGTTGTCCTATGGATGCCGTGTTTGGTATGCATAACTGGCCCGGAATGGAGATGGGCACTTTTGGGGTGCGTTCCGGTGGCATGATGGCTTCTTCTAACGAGTTTGAAGTCACCGTTCGCGGCAAAGGCGCGCACGCCGCTCAGCCACAAAAAGGCATCGATCCTGTCATGATCGCGGTGCAAATTGCACAGAGCTGGCAGACGATCGTGAGTCGCAATGTGAATCCCTTGGAGCCTGCGGTGGTATCGTTGACCCAAATTCATTCTGGTAGCGCGACCAATGTGATTCCGGATGATGCGTGCCTGATAGGCACGGTACGCACCTTCAGTACAGAGGTTTTGGATTTGATCGAAAGCCGCATGAAGAAAATTGCAGTATCCACTGCCGCTGCATTTGACGCAGAAGTGGATTTTGTTTTTAAGCGTAATTATCCGCCTTTGATTAATCACGAAAAGGAAACTCAATTTGTGACGCGAGTCGTGCGTGATTTGGTCGGGCCAAGCAAGCTACTGGAGCAAGTTGAGCCTACCATGGGTGCAGAAGATTTTGCCTTTATGCTTCAGCATAAACCGGGATGCTATGTGTTCATCGGCAATGGCGAAGGAGCCCATCGCAGCGCTGGGCACGGTTTAGGTCCCTGCAATCTGCATAATCCTAGCTATGATTTTAATGATGCGCTACTGCCGATTGGTGCAAGCTACTGGGTGCGCTTGGCAGAAGCCTATCTTCCGCTCTAGATTACGATTTCAATTAGGCACAACTGGCGTTTCTAGAATCGAGACCTCTGCACAAGCTACTGCGCGACCGAATTTTGAATTTGCGATGCTCGCCGTGCCCTAGCACAAGTGCCGCTTTTCGATCCAAACTTCGGCCCCTCGCTACGGTTGTGCAGAAGTCTAGAATCCTCAATGAACGGGAGTTCTCAGTCAGGCGCTTTGCGCATAAAAAAATCCCACTTCGCCTTAGCTTAGTGGGACCGCTGTTTTTTTAATTTGATTCTTAAAATTAAGTTAAGCGTGGCTTAAATAGTCTCAATCCTTACAATGATTTTAAAACTCATCCCAATCACCATCCGCCGATGTGCCTTTTTGGCCCTTAGGACTTGCGCTGATGCGTGCTGTTTGTCGCGTCATCGTTGGCTTTTGCTGGCTCGACGTGGCCGCGCGCACGGCATTCGGTTTGGCGCTACTCGTACTCAATTTAAATACATCCAAAGCCTTGGTTAAGAGATCGGCTTGCTCTTCTAAAGACTCTGCTGCGGCAGCCGCTTCTTCCACCAGCGCCGCATTTTGTTGCGTCATTTCATCCATCTGATTGATGGCAGAACCAATTTCTTGAATGCCGGTACTTTGCTCTTGGCTGGCAGCGGTGATCTCAGACATGATGTCGCTGACGCGGCGGACGGACGCGACGATTTCATCCATGGTTTGACCAGCTTGATCGACCAAGGCGGAACCTGTACGAACTTTATCGACAGAGTCACCAATCAAGGTCTTGATTTCTTTTGCTGCTGCAGCACTGCGCTGCGCTAAGCTTCGAACTTCGGAGGCGACCACCGCAAAGCCACGCCCTTGCTCGCCGGCTCGTGCTGCTTCGACCGCAGCATTTAATGCCAAAATATTGGTTTGAAAGGCGATGCCATCGATCACGCTAATAATATCGACGATTTTTTTCGAAGATTGATTGATGTCATCCATGGTCGTAACAACTTGGCTGACCACCGCGCCGCCTTTGACTGCGACCTCAGAGGCGGTTTCGACCATTTTGTTAGCTTGACGCGCATTGTCGGCATTTTGTTTGACGGTCTCTGTCATCGTTTCCATCGAGCTAGAAGTTTCTTCTAAGCTGCTCGCTTGTGACTCTGTGCGCGACGATAAATCAGAATTACCGCTCGCGATTTCAGCGCTAGCGACTTTAATCGTCTCGGCGGAGGTTTTAATTTCCGATACCATGTTTTGCAATCGCGTTTGCATTTCGCCCAACGCGGCCAAGAGACTGGTGGTGTCACCGCGTTCCACTTCAATTTGCATCGTTAAATTACCGGAGGCAACTGCTGAAGCAATTTCTTGGGCATATTCAGGCTCACCGCCGAGTTGCTGCCAAATAGTGCGGACAATGAAATAAGATACCGCGACCAGGACTAGCGTTACGAGCAGACCTGCCACGATCACCGACCATAAAACACGTCGCACGTTATCGCTTGAGTCATCTACCCCTTTGGTGAATTGTTTTTGTGCCGACTCGACGGTTTTTTTGATGTCATCTTCCAATACTTTTAAGGAAGATTGCATTTGTCCGATGGCTGCTTGCGGATCGCCCTGTTCTGCACCTAACATAATTTTCGCGACACTAATTGCCGGTGAGTAGTAGGCGTCAAACTCTTTGGCAAGGCGGTCACCTAGAGCTTGCTGCCCGGGCAGGCTGCTCAAGCTCTTAAATTTTTCGCGTACTTTTTTCGCGCGCTCGTTGACCGCCTCTATCCCTTTTTTATCATCTTCGCCGACGGCTTGTTTGAGCGCATCGACGATGCCCTGCACATCGGTTTGTATGACTTTAGAGCGATCAAGTACCGGGTAATCGATGTTCTCAGTGGTTTTGATCGATGTCATTGCCGTGGTCGAAAAATAGACGCTGGCGGCGATGCCGATACCAAAAATAATGGTGGCAATGATGGGCAATGCCCAGATTCTGCGTTTGATGCTCATCAAAAAACCTCGACGTATGTTGTAAAAAAATCGCAGAAGACAGTGATGCCTTCCGGCCCTAGCCCTACATTTGGTCACAATACTTTAGAACATCATTCGGAATTTCGAAACCGTACTTTGGCAGCTTTTTAGCTAACTGGGCAAACTCAAGATCTTGGGTTTGCCGATGTGAGGTAATGGATTTACCTTCTTTTAGTACCAGTGCTGTTTTTCCTAGTTGGAGGCAGTCATTGGTTTGGTGCGCATCAAGTAGTGCAAAAGTACTTACTGCTAAGTAATAGTGTAAGCCAAACTTTCCCAAATTGCGAAACTCTTGTTGCTGTAAATTAAGCTTCGCGTAATGCGCGGCGATACTGTATCGCTTCTGCCACATGTGCTTGTTGTATTTCGGTGGAATTGGCTAAATCGGCAATGGTACGTGCCACTTTTAGCACTCGGTGATAGGCACGTGCAGACCAGTCAAGTTTGACCATGGCATTGCGGAGTAATTGCGCTGCTGCTGCGTCGGTTGCACAGAGTTGATCGATCTCTTTGGTGCTGAGCAGATTATTGCTTTTGTTTTGACGCCGCATTTGTCGCTCAAAAGCGTGCTCTACACGCGCTTGAATTTGTGCACTTGCTTCGCCGTCGTTTTGTCTTAACAAATCCGCGTGGGGCAAAGCTGGTACCTGAATTTGCATATCAATACGGTCTAATAAAGGACCCGAAATTTTCCCTTGATAACGACTAACGGCGTCGGGCGTACAGCGACATTTATTATTGAAATGCCCCAAATAGCCACAAGGACAGGGATTCATGGCCGCAATCAATTGAAAGCGAGCAGGGAAATCGGCTTGTTTTGCCGCTCTGGAAATATGAATGTGACCAGACTCTAAAGGTTCTCGTAAGACTTCTAAGACCTTGCGATCAAACTCAGGCAATTCATCCAAAAATAACACGCCGTGGTGGGCGAGAGAGATTTCGCCAGGACGAGGCGTACTACCGCCACCAACTAGCGCAACGGCGGAAGCTGTATGGTGCGGAGATCGAAAAGGTCGTTGCTTCCACTTGTTTAATGTAAACCCGCTGCTGAGCGATTGTACGGCGGCGGACTCTAAAGCTTGCTGTTCGGTCATCCCCGGCAAGATACCGGCAAAGCGGCTGGCCAACATCGATTTACCCGTGCCTGGCGGGCCCATCAAAAGCACACTATGATTTCCGGCGGCAGCGACTTCTAAGGCGCGTTTGACTTGCAGTTGTCCCTTCACATCGCTAAAGTCGGGATACAAAGGTCGCTCACCTTGCACTTGACTGCGGTGGGTGCTGATCTTTGATTCTGGCTCAACACCCGCGAAGTGGGCGCACACCTGTAGTAGCGATTCGGCCGGATAAATACGCGCACCGGCGACCAATCCTGCTTCATTTGCATTGGCTCTAGGCAGCATGAAGGCGCGCGCCGTTTGTGTCGCATTGTCGATATTTTTACAGATGGCATAGGTCATCGCGAGTGCGCCGCGTATCGGCCTAAGTTCTCCTGAGAGCGATAATTCACCAGCGAACTCATACTGATCTAAGGTATCACCCGGAATTTGACCGGAGGCGGCCAGTATGCCCAAGGCAATCGGCAAATCGAAGCGACCGGATTCTTTGGGTAAGTCCGCTGGGGCTAAATTGACTGTAATTTTTTGTGCTGGAAAATCAAAGCGTGCATTTTGTAATGCGGCACGCACCCGATCTTTTGATTCTTTCACTTCGGTCTCTGGCAAGCCAACAATGGCAAACGCCGGTAAGCCGTTTGCCAAGTGCACTTCGACCGTGACTTCGGGCGCTTCCATGCCGCTTAAGGCGCGACTTTTTAAGACTGCCAATGCCATGAATAAGCCCCGAGTTGAGGTGATTAGGCTTGCTTAATTTGCGCTTCGAGTGCGGCAATACGCGCCTCTAGGGCTTCAAGCTTGGCGCGGGTTTTGGCCAATACCTGGGCTTGAATATCAAATTCTTCACGAGTGACCAAATCCAATTTTGCAAAGCCCTGGCTCATCATCGCTTTGACGTTCTTTTCTATGTCTTTGGCGGGCGAGCTTTCGAATACTTGTTGTACTTTGTTGTGCATCTCGTTAAAAAATTGATTCGGTTCC
>CAYXJI010000067.1:0-925 GCA_964465175.1 uncultured Burkholderiaceae bacterium
AATTAGTCGCACAAAAACATACCAAAAATCTATTGCGTACTTCAAAACCTATATCGGACCAAAATTGCACCTTGAATTAATGAGGGCAAAGTTGGGCAAAGTAAAGCATTTGAACTCACTTTTACTTCAGCTCGATGACAGCCGCATTTCTTTTTTAGAGGAAGTGTTCGAATACAACAAGTATGTGGTTTTCCTCATATTAAATTTAATTTTTAGAATGCAATTCATGTAAGCGCTCCGCCAAATACGATCCTGCGGTATGACGTTCTGATAAGACCACATCCGGTCGTGGATGCAAAAACAGGGGCAAAGAGACACGTGATTTTTTGGCCTCTTCGCCAGTCGGATTGAGTACGCGATGTACGGTCGATGGATAGTAGCCAGCCGACGCTTCTTGTAGCATGTCGCCGATATTCACAATCAACATACCAAAGTCGCAAGGCACGTCGTGCCATGCGCCGTCTTGACCGACCACTTGCAAACCGGCGGCTGTCGCGGCCGGCAAAATCGTGAGTAAATTAATGTCGCCATGCGCAGCGGCTCGCACCGCACCAGGCTCTTCATCACCTCGCAAAGGTGGATAGTGCAAGACGCGTAATAGCGTTTGTTCGCTGCCGCTAATCATGTCTGACAAAGGCATGGAATACTTTGCCTTCACCTGCTCCGGCGTGTAGGTCTCCACCCATTGCAACAGCGTCGCTGCGAGCGCAGCGCCCTCGGCGTAATACTGGCGTGCGGCCTCAGACACCTCCGCAGGATAACGTCCCCACGGATAGATGTGATAGAACTCCTTCAAATCACGCTTGGTAAAACCCTTAGCGGTTTCGGATACGGTAGGCGAAAAATAGCCATCGTATTTTTGTGGATCATACGCATAGTGATGCTTTGATTCACTTTGAAAAAATGCATACCACTCGGCATACAC
>CAYXJI010000067.1:935-4519 GCA_964465175.1 uncultured Burkholderiaceae bacterium
GGTGTTTAATAATTGTTGTGATAAAGGGTGGTTGGTAAGCACGCCAAAGCCCGTGTTATGCAAGCTCTCTGCAAAATCTTTGCCCGCAGTTGGGCTAGTAAAATCAACAGGTGTAATTAACATCGCAGACTCCTCAAACTATTTTTTCAAGACTGACCCCTTAGGGCGAAATCCAGTGCAACTAAGCACAACTCGTCGACAACAAAAAACCATCACGCTAACAAGGGGGCGGCTAACCAATTACTTTCTAAGGTTCGCTCGATTAGGCTTAGGCATGCGGTCGTATCCACTTGCAAGCAAACGCGCGCCTCTGCTCGTTGCTGCTCCCAACCAGCTTGCGCGTAAACTAAACGACCGGCATGACGATCCATCATAGTCTGCCCATTGCCCAGTCCATCTAGCTGTACGCGCACACGGCCATCCTGGGTTTGAAACAAGTCAGGCGCGACTAAATACACGAAGGCGAGAATGTCGTGGCAGAAGCAGGCATGCCCTAAATCACGTCGCGCTTGTTGATAAAAATCGCTATAAAAATTCACCGCATGTGACAAGGTAGTCATCGCTGGATGTTGTTGATGGCGCTGTGCTAATCCTGCAAAATAACGTGATGCCATCACCACTTTATGCGTCACATCCAAGCCCACCATCGCCAGCTTCCAGCCCGCAGTAAATACCAAATCAGCGGCATGCGGATCGTTCCACACATTCGCTTCAGCAACTGGCGATACATTGCCTGGTTCGACTACAGTACCGGCCATCAGCACCACTTGCTTGATCAACTGCGGTAAGCGCGGCTCCATCTTCAAAGCCAGACCCAGATTGATCAAGGGGCCAACCGCGACCAAGGTAATTTCACCGGGATATTGGCGCGCCATAGTCACAATAAATTCTGCGGCAGAGATGGATTCTGCTTGGCCAGACATGGCGAGTCGCGTGGGTAAATTACCGAGGCCATCATCACCATGAATAAAGCCAGGCGGTTTGCCCGCCGCTTTCATCAAGGGCATGGCGCCACCTTCGGCAACGGGAATCGCTTGCCCCGCCAAACGTGTCAAATACAGCGCATTCGCCGTTGCTTGCGTGACGGTAACGTTGCCAAACGTGGTCGTGATACCAACGACATCAATCGCTGGATGCGCCAAAGCAAAGTACAGCGCCATCGCATCATCCACGCCCGGATCGGTATCAAAAATAACTTTATGTAACATATTAGTCACGCTTGCTATTACAGCGTCCTTATTGAATTTTTAAAACAAAGCCACGTCAAATCGCCTCAGCGTTGAAGGTTTTTCGCTAACGCGACTTCACAAACGGTACGCCCAAGGCTTTCGGCCCCACCGATTTTGCCATCACCCCAGCCAAGACCACCACCGTGACCACAAAAGGCAACATTTGTATTAGGGAACCGGGAATCTGTCCTACGACAGGGAAAGCGACGCCTTCCATTTGGATTTGTAAAGCAGCGAAAAAGCCAAACATCAAACAGCCCAAGGCCGTTTGCAATGGTCGCCAGTTGCCAAATACCATCGCGGTCAGTGCTAAGAAACCATTACCAGCCGACATATCGCGTAAGAAAAATCCACTTTGCACGATCGCTAAATAGGCTCCCGATAAAGAACACAATAAGCCACCACACAACAGAGCCAGGTAACGCGTTTGCGCAACATGAATGCCTGCCGCATCGGCTGCATGTGGATTCTCACCCACAGCACGCAGACGCAAACCAAATCGGCTGTGATTGAGCAACCAGTGCATACAAGGAATCAGGGCAAAGGCCAAATACACTAGGATGGTATGTCCGCCTAACAATTGACCGAACAACCAATTCAGCGGTGCGATATCTGACCACAATTCAGCAAAAGGAAAATGCAAAACAGGAAAGCGTGCCGCGCCTAAGTCTGGGCTGCGGCCGCCCAATTGAAAGAAATACTGTGCTAAGACAAAAGTCAGTCCCGACATCGCAATATTGATCGCAATCCCAAACACGAGCTGGTTCCCTTTTTGATTAATCGCCACATAGCCTTGCAATAAGACGATACAGCAAGACACCAGCATTCCTGCAGCCACCCCTAAATAGGGGTTTTGCGTGGCATAGGTACAAGCGGCGGCGGCAAACGCAGCGACTAACATCTTGCCCTCTAAAGCCAGATCAATAATGCCACTGCGCTCTGCAAAGACACCGGCAAATGCGGCGAACAATAATACCGGCGCACTACGGATAGTCGCGACCAGAATGCTGGAGACATGAAAATCTTCAAACATTTTTTCTCCACTTCAGATTGAGTATGCGCGCCAAAGCGGGCGCATACATGTTTTCCATCGCACCACAAAATAAGATGATCAAGCCTTGGATAAAGATAAAAGTCTCGGGCGGAATATTGGATTTTTCCAAGGACAAATCAGCACCACCTTGTATCAAAATACCAAATAGCAAAGCTGACAAAAAAATACCTAGCGGATGCTGTCGTCCCATCAAAGCGACGGCGATACCGATAAAGCCCGCACCGCTAGTGAAATTTAAACTTAAATAATGCATAGAGCCAGCCAAGCTATTCATCGCTGCGACACCCGCCAAAGCGCCGGACAGCAACATCGTGATGATGATGACGCTGGCGATGGAAATCCCAGCATAGCGCGCTGCATGTGCACTCTTACCGGCCGCCCGCAAGGCATAACCCCAACGTGTGCGCCAGACCAATACACCGTAGGCAAACAAGCACAATAGCGCAAGTACAAAGCTCAAATTTAAAGGCGTATCCCCCAGCGCAGGTAGCCATGCATTTAAGCGTGGTAGCCATCCATTCTCAGCAAACACACGACTCGCGGGATTTTGTTCACCGGTCGGTATCAGGTAAGTAATGATGATAAAGTTCATCAATGAGGCCGCGATAAAGTTGAACATGATGGTCGTGACTACGACATGGCTACCGCGCTTCGCTTGCAAATAACCGGGAATAAAAGCCCATGCCGCACCGAATAAGGCGGCCCCCATCAAAGCCAAGGGAATCAACAGCCATGCCGGTAGACTGGCATCAAATTGCAGCATCACCAAAGTCAAACCTAAGCCGCCTAAATACATCTGACCATCACTACCAATATTAAATAACCCGGCCTGCATCGCGATCGATACGGACAAGCCGGTAAAAATAAAAGTGGTCGCGTAAAACAAGGTATAGCCAAAGCCTTCGGCATTTCCCAGCGCGCTTTGCACTAAGATACTTAAGGCTTCTATGGGACTTTCGCCGAGTAAATAAATAACGCCAGCGGCTACGATCAGCGCCGACAATAAATTCAACAAAGGCAGAGCGATGCTAGTCGCCCAACGAGGTAATTCAGAATTCATTTATGCAGCCCACCCATCAATAAACCTATGCGCGTAGTGTCGTAGTCGGCAATTGGTAATTCGCCAGTGATACAGGCTCCCGACATGACTAAAATTCGATCCGCCAAGGCGCGAATCTCTTCGAGTTCGGCGGAGACCAAGAGAATGGCAACACCCGCATCGCGCAATGCCAATAATTCAGTATGGATACGTTGTATGGTGCCAATATCAACGCCACGCGTGGGCTGCCCGACCAACATCA
>CAYXJI010000067.1:4529-11431 GCA_964465175.1 uncultured Burkholderiaceae bacterium
GAATTTCCAAAAATTAAAAGAGGCGCCTCCATTCGCGCAGCGATTTCTCTCGCCAAGACAATTTTTTGTTGGTTACCGCCTGAGAGTTGCGATAAGCGCAGATGCGAATCCAAAGGGCGCACTTCAAATTGCTGCAACAAAGCATCGCTGGCTTCGACACATTTTTGCTTATCGAGATAAGTCTGTTTACTTTGCTGTCCGAGTAAAATATTTTCCCAGACCGGAAAGTCTTTAATGACGCCATCACGCAGTCTATCCTCGGGCACATGCGCGACACCCAATTTGCGTAATTTCGCCGCGAGGCAGGGATCTTTTTTGTCGTAATTTAAAACGTAATCTTGAATCTGCACCTTGCCGCTAATCTTATCGCCTTTACTTTGGCGCATCCCGGCCAACATTTCTAACAATTCAGATTGCCCATTCCCAGACACCCCTGCGATTGCCACAATCTCACCGGCACGCACTGAAAAATTCAGTTCTTTCAACAGGTGCACACCCTGCGCATTCTGCAAGCTCAGCGCTTCGACCTGCAAGACAACTTGCGTCGCGGCCAAAGTTTGGCGCGGTAACTCAGTGGCCACGCTACGCCCAACCATTTTATGCGCCAAATCTTCTTGATTCGTGGTTGCAGTGGCCAGTGCAGCGACCACGCCGCCCGCCCGCATCACAGTCACTTCATCCGTGATCGCTAAAATTTCCGCCAATTTATGCGTAATCAGAATGACGGTTTTACCTTGTTGCTTGAACAGTCGCAAAATCGCAAACAAAGCATCGGCTTCCTGTGGCGTTAACACTGCCGTTGGTTCATCGAGGATCAGAATATCTGCGTTACGATAGAGCTGTTTCAAGATTTCTACGCGTTGCTGTTCACCGACAGAGAGAGTGTTAATGCGCGCATCGACTTTGATTTCTAGACCATAGTCGGCACATAGCTTCGCCAATTCTGCGGCGATCCGAATCCGTTGCGAACGCAGACGAAAACCACCTTCCATCCCCAACATGATGTTATCCAACACTGTCATATCTTCAACCAGCATAAAGTGCTGATGCACCATGCCGATGCCGAGTTGAATTGCGGCGTGACTATTGGGTATAGATTGCGCTATACCATGAATCAGCATGGCGCCGGAATCCGCTTGATAATAGCCATAAAGGATACTCATCAAGGTGGATTTGCCAGCACCATTTTCACCAATAATGCCGTGTATCGAGCCTTGTGCAATAGAAAAGCTCACGGCGTCATTCGCCAGAACTTTTCCGAAGCGCTTTGAAATTTCGCGAAATTCTACTGCTGTCGGCATGTTGTCAGATTCGATTTGAGCTTCCCAGCCCACCCTTGATTTTATCTAGCGTGAGGAGAAGTAGAGTCACAGGAAATGCGTCAGAATAAAAAAAGCCGCAGCCCTGATGGTGACAGGTACTGCGGCTTCTTTTTTTTACAATGGGCAACGGCTGGCTTCACGATAGTCAATGACTTTGACTTTGCCATTCAAAATATCTTGTTTTGCGGCGTTCACACGCTGTTCGATTGCGGGCGTAATCAGGCTACGATTATCTTTGTCCAAGGCCCAATCAACGCCGCCTTCTTTTAATCCTAGATTGGAAACACCGGCTTTCCAAGTGCCATTTTTTACTTGCATGAAGCTTTCATAAATCGCATTATCGACACGTTTCACCATGGACGTCAGCATCACGCCGGGGAATAAATAATTTTGATTGGAATCAACACCGATCGCCATCTTGCCTTTTTCTTTGACGGCTTGCAAAGCGCCCATACCACTGCCACCGGCCGCCGCAAAAATCACATCCACGCCACGCTCCATTTGCGCCCGCGCCAACTCGCCACCTTTAGCAGGATCGTTCCACGCTGTCGCAGTTGTGCCCACCACATTTTGTGCCACATCAACCTTTGCATCGACCGATTTTGCGCCCTGCGTATAGCCACAAACGAAAGCCCGAATTAATGGAATATCGATACCGCCAATGAAGCCCAACTTTTTAGTTTTCGATGCCATCGCTGCCGCCACACCGACTAAATAAGAGCCTTCTTGTTCCTTAAATAGGATAGAGCTGACATTAGCACCTGTGGCCGTGCCATCGACGATGATAAATTTCGTATTAGGGAATTCTTTTGCCACAGTCTGCACCTGCTGTGCATGGGTAAAACCAATCGCCGCAATCAAATTAATCCCTTTGCGTGCTAGATTACGTAATACTTGCTCACCCTGCGCATTGCTCATCACTTGCGCATCAATATAAGCAATCTTGGTCTCTTTTTTAAAGCGCTCTGCGCCTTCATACGCCGACTGATTAAACGAACGATCAAACTTACCGCCAGCGTCGTACACCAACGCAAATTTCGGTTGATCTGCAAATGCCGCCGTCGACATTGAAAAAAGTATGCTAAAGAGTAGTGATGAACGCAGTTTCATTTTTGATTAACTCCAGAGTAGCTTGATAAGCCCAATTCACCAGTCATGTTTTGTTAGCGCGGCTGGCGACTTTCAGTAGGGCGAAATTATAATGGCAATCACATGTCCTGTAACTGCCGCTCGACTGCTTCTCGATACGGTATTGACGTTTGTGCACCCAATTTTGTGACCGCCAATGCCGCTGCACTTTGTGCAAACATGCAAGCAGCACGCAATGTCATGCCTTCCGCAATGGCCACGGCGAAGCTACCTACAAAAGTATCACCTGCGGCAGTGGTATCAAGCACTTGCACCACAAACGCGGGTAAAAAATACGACTCATCCTGTGCCGCCACCCACATTCCTAGTGCACCCAAAGTGACTAGCACCACTTTCGCACCACGCCTTTGCAAGACCGCTGCCGCCGCCTCTGCACTAGCTAAATCCCTCACCGCTTGCCCGCTCAAAAGACTGGCTTCAGTTTCATTGACGACCAAGTAATCGACTTGCTGCAAGAGCGCATCACTCAATGCTTGCGCTGGTGCAGGATTCAATACCACTTTAACATTCTCACGCTGCGCACACGCCATCGCGTATTGTACGGTAGTGAGCGGCGTTTCCAATTGGCATAGTAACAGCTTGGCTTGCGCAAGCGTGCTACGAGCTTTGTCAACATCTTCTGTGCGCATTAGAGCATTTGCTCCATTCGTCAAAACAATACAGTTTTCACCGGCATCATCCAACAAAATTCCCGCCACACCCGTTGCGCAGTCATGACAAACACGCACATGTTGTAAGCCTATCCCATCTTGCGCCAAGGCTTGCAGACAGCTTTGACCGTTCGTATCATCCCCAACACAGGCAATAAAATCTACCGCGCCGCCAGCACGCGCCGCCGCCACCGCTTGATTCGCACCTTTGCCGCCATGCGCCTGATGAAAGCTATGTCCCATCAAGGTTTCTCCCGCCAGCGGCATGCGTGGCGTCTTGAAAATCAAATCCATATTAATACTGCCGACCACTGCGATCTTTGGCTTCGTCATGATTTTATTGCGCTAGGCGCTAATTTTTGACTTCAAGAATACACTTAATAATTCCAAACCTTTTTCAAAGCCATGGTTATTGGGGATCACTAAATCGGCATTACTACGGTGTGGCAAAATGTATTTTTCAAATGCAGGTTGATGATGTTTACTGAGACGATACAGTACATCATCTTGATCATAGCCACGCTCCACCGCGTCGCGTTGCACACGGCGATAACGACGATGATGCTCTTCCGCATCGATAAACACTTTCAAGTCAATGATGTCATACAGCGCCGGATTATGCAGCGCATAAATACCTTCTAACAGCACGATCGGTGCCGCCGGAATATGAAAAATTTTCGGCGCGACGTCTGCATTATTAAAGGTGTATTCCGTAATCTCTAAACTCTGACCATCGCGCAAACGCAGCACGTCTTGATAGAATTTATCGAGATCAAGCGAAGACGGAATATCAAAATTCTCAATGCGATTTTCATCTTGCGATTGCTGCTCTATCGACTTGTAATAATTATCTTGTGAGAGCAACGCCACGCTCGCACTTGGCATCAAGGCCAGCAGAGAATTGATAAACGTGGTTTTACCACTACCGCTTCCCCCAGTAATGCCGACGAGATATGGTTTCATTAATTTATTACCTATAAAATAAAAATCAACTAAGGCGCTCAATACCTTAGTTGATTGCGGAATGAATGTCGATTAGAAAGATGATTAATGCGACGAAGAACACAACGAATAGCCACACAAAATCACGCCATTTAATTAGGGGCGCAAGTATAGCCGCAATCCCCAATTAATTAAAATGCTCAAATATCAAGTGCACAAACATTGAGGATGAGGACTTACGCAAAATTGCGCTAGCTAGGCACGGAGCCGAAGGCAGTTCATTAGTACGACGAGGCGAACGTAACAACACCAGCCTCTGTTTTGTGTAAATCCTAAGGATGACGAAAATGGCTTAAACGTCAAATATTCAAATGGCATTGTCATTGTCTTTCACGGGCCACCCAAAATTCACCCACCTTCAGATGAACGCGAGTAATAAAATTTCGATGCTTACGCTAAACTAAGCATAGGCGAGCGCAAGCAGCATCGCGCGCACAATAAACACTATAGTTAAAACATATCAAAACAATTGAAATAATTAATTTTTCAAATGAGACAAAAGCCTTTACACTAGCGTCTCAATAGTTAAGCAGTCGTTTCAAACCAACCTTCGTATTTACAACCCAAAAAGGAAACCACCATGTCTCTGATTAATACACTCGTCAAACCATTCAAAGCAACCGCCTACGCGAACGGCAAATTCATCGAAGTGAGCGACGAATCTTTGAAAGGCAAATGGTCCGTTTTAATGTTCTACCCAGCCGACTTCACATTCGTTTGCCCAACAGAATTGGAAGATTTGGCCAACCTGCAACCAGAATTTGCTAAATTGGGCGTAGACGTCTATGGCGTATCGACGGATACCCATTTTGCGCACAAAGCATGGCATGACACTTCTGATGCAATCAAAAAAGTAAATTACCCATTGATCGGCGATCCTACTGGCACCTTGACACGTAACTTCGAAGTCATGATTGAAGAAGAAGGTTTGGCATTGCGCGGTACTTTCGTGATCAATCCAGAAGGCCAAATCAAATTAATGGAAGTACACGACAACGGCATCGGCCGTGATGCATCTGAATTGTTGCGCAAAGTGAAAGCAGCCTTGTATGTAGCCTCTCATCCAGGCGAAGTTTGCCCAGCAAAATGGACAGAAGGCGCGGCAACATTGACACCTTCACTCGATTTAGTCGGCAAGATCTAAATTGAGATCACCGTTTTGAACGTCATGTTGAAAACAGCGAAATTACAGTAATACCGCGATGCCGTGCCGGGCGTCCGGCTCGGCATCGTCTACCTATTTGTAAAGGAACATCATCATGTTAGATACCACGCTCAAAACCCAATTAAAAGCGTATCTGGAAAAAGTAGTACAACCCATAGAACTCGTCGCTACGCTTGATAACAGCGCTAAAGCAGGCGAGATGCAAGAACTGCTGGAAGAAATCGTCACGCTCAGCGACAAAATTACCCTCATCAAACGCGACGATGACACCGTCCGCAAACCCTCATTTAGCATCAACCGCGCAGGTGCCGACATAGGTGTGCGTTTTGCTGGCGTGCCGCTGGGACATGAATTTACATCACTGGTTTTGGCACTACTCCAAGTAGGCGGCCACACCATCAAATTTGACGACAATGTGATCGAGCAAATCCGCAATTTGGATGGCGATTACAACTTCGAAACCTTCATCTCATTGAGCTGCCACAATTGCCCAGAAGTGGTGCAAGCGCTCAACGCGATGGCGGTGATTAATCCACGCATCAAAGTCACGACCATCGATGGTGGTGTGTTCCCACAAGAAGTCGAATCGCGCCAAATCATGGCAGTGCCGATGATGTTTTTAAATGGCGAACACTTTGGTCAAGGTCGTACCAACGTCGAAGAAATTTTAGCCAAACTCGACACTAATGCCGGCGCACGTCAGGCAACAGAATTAAATAAAAAAGACGTATTCGATGTCTTGATCGTCGGCGGTGGTCCAGCGGGTGCAGCAGCGGCTGTGTATGCAGCGCGCAAAGGCATCAAAACCGGTGTTTTAGCAGAACGTTTTGGCGGCCAAACGCTAGATACTTTAGCGATTGAAAACTTCATCTCAGTGAAAGAAACCGACGGACCAAAATTCGCAATGGCACTCGAACAGCACGTCAAAGAATACGATGTCGACATCATGAATACGCAGCGCGCCGCCAAATTAATTCCTGGCCGACTGATAGAAATCCAGACTGCCAGCGGTGCAACTTTAAAAGCAAAATCGGTCATCCTAGCGACCGGTGCGCGCTGGCGCGAAATCAATGTGCCGGGCGAAAAAGAATACCGTAATCACGGTGTCGCCTACTGCCCGCATTGCGATGGGCCTTTGTTCAAAGGCAAACGCGTCGCCGTCATCGGCGGCGGCAATTCTGGCGTCGAAGCTGCGATTGATTTAGCCGGTTTAGTCAAGCATGTGACCTTGATCGAATTTGGCGCTGAGCTACGTGCCGATGCGGTCTTGCAACGCAAGTTAAACAGCTTAGCAAATGTCACCGTAATCGTCTCAGCACAAACCACAGAAATTCACGGTGACGGCAAAATCGTCACCGGCTTAAGCTACAACGATAGAGTATCTGGTGCGGCGAAAAAAGTGGAACTCGAAGGTGTCTTCGTGCAAATCGGTTTGGTACCGAATACTGAATGGTTGAAAGGAACAGTGGCCTTGTCACGCCACGGCGAAATCAAGATTGACAGCCGTGGACAGACTTCCCTACCAGGCGTATTTGCTGCAGGCGACGTCACCACCGTGCCCTACAAACAAATCATCATCGCCACAGGCGAAGGTGCGAAAGCAGCCTTATCCGC
>CAYXJI010000067.1:11441-13191 GCA_964465175.1 uncultured Burkholderiaceae bacterium
TCATTTGATACGTTCTGACGATGAGGTCGTCGAAGAAGCGGCAGAAAAGCAAGCTTTGACTGCCTAAGTTGGTGATGGTCACTTTAAAAGCCGAGAACTTGTTTCTCGGCTTTTTTAATTCAAGTTATTTCAAACCCCTCAACGCCGAGACGCTGAGGCGCTGAGGAGCGCAGAGAAAGATGCTAAGGATTTTATGTGTTTGCGGATTCCTCAACCTCAAGAACACCGCTCTTTGCTCACGGAAGTATTTACTCTTCTCACTTCACCGCACGTCAACACTCTCCACGCGAACCAACTCACAGGCCCCCGCGCCAGTATCTTCACGTGTCAACGAAGACTGCCAACGCCAGCCATCCGTGGCGCTCACTGCCACCAGCTTTCCATGCAAGCGTACGATTTGACCTGGACGCACTTCTTTCAATATTTTTTCAATCTGCGCATTAGCGGGAATCATATGCATATTCGCGCTATGACTAGCAATCTCAGCAGGCGGACGCGGCGGCTGGTCTTCCCATCGATAAAAATAGAAGCGATTGCGCTGTGAAATAGTTAAGGCTGACAAAACTTCAGAGTCAGACATCGGCCCCCATCCCAAGGCCAAATCCACAGGCGACAAATCCGCCTCGCGACCAGAGCCATACAATTCCTTAGACAGCACCCGCGCTTCAATATCAAACTCAGCGAGCGCCTTGATCGCATAGTCACCTTTTTGCCAAACATCACCTCGATCCAGCATCGTCTGCACAGGATCACGCTGCACCAGCACACCATTCGAATGAAATACAGGTTTTGCTGTGCGATGCTGGTATTGGTACCAGCCAAAAACTAAGAGTAACGCAAAAATAAGCCAACGCTTTGAAAACATGTTTTATCTTCTTCCTTCTATGATTCGCGTCTCAAACAGCCAGAGCGGTCTGTAAGAACGAGAGACTTTATTTACCATCTAGCTGAATTGGTTCTACATCACCCGTTCTTGCCGCAAACGCGACTTTGTTGCCGTTCACGAGCTCAATGACGAACTGATGCGCGTCATTAAAGCCGAGCTGATTCACCCATGCAAAATGGGAGACAGTGCGGCGTAGTTGAGACTTACTACGATAGAGTTCATCTAGCTTTACGGTGCGAACAAGCTTGCCTCGATTATAAAAGAACAGCACAGGCTCGTTGAGCTGAACATCTTGCGGAAGGAGGTTCATGCCTGCGTAGCCAATTACTGCAGACTCGCCATCGTCGGATAAAAACATCCATTGATGCCATCCAGCGATCTTCCAAGGCTTTTGCCCAGACACATTCGTCAACAAAAACGTGACGTTTTTAACCGGGTCCGAAATCGCACAGAGTTTTTTAAAGGTAGAACAAACTTTCAACTTTTTAGGGGGAGGTAGAGGCGTATCTGCATGTACTGAATTGACTAAAACTGCAGCTAAAAGAAGCGTGAAAATTTTCATCTGATTGAATGCATTCTTAAAACAGATTCAAAGAAAAGTAGGTGGGAATACAAAGCACAAAGCTGCTCGATTTTACCGCAAAAACGCTAGGCTACCTGCTTAAACTAGATGTTCAATAAAGCATTTGACGTCGCAAGCAAGCGCGTACCTGCTCTAAGTGGCACTTATGTTTGCGAACTAGTTTCTTCAACAAAGGCAGAAACCGAATTGTTCAGAAGCTAATCGAAGGATGGTCGACAAATACGCCACCTTCATGCATCATCTCTTGAAGATGGCAGTAGCTGAATGAATAAGCTGCGTAC
>CAYXJI010000068.1:0-2402 GCA_964465175.1 uncultured Burkholderiaceae bacterium
CGACAATCAATTGCACAGGAACCACCGGATTGACTTGTGCAGGGTCGCCGCCCTGATCCGCAATCGCATCACGCAAACCTGCCAGATCGACCAAGGCCGTTTGACCAAGAATATCGTGACACACAACGCGAGCCGGGAACCATGGAAAATCCAAATCACGTTTACGTTCTATGAACTGTTTTAAGGAATCGGTCAAAGTCGCTGGATCGCAACGACGTAACAAGTTTTCGGCTAGTACGCGTGAAGTATAAGGCAATTTGGCGTAAGCACCGGCTTCGATGGCCTCAACGGCTTCGCGGGCGTCGAAGTAATCAAGTGAGGTTCCAGGAAGATTTTTGCGGAATTGTGTGTTCATTTTTTGTCCATCTAAATATTTTTATCGCATGTTGAAAAAAGGAGTTTTACCGCAGAGGCGCAGAGAACGCAGAGTGTTTTGATGTCGCTCCTGCACAGGGTATAGCGGGGAATTCAAGCAGCATGCTGCTTGCCTGCGTTACGATCACCGCTTGCAAGCGGTGACTCCCAAAGCGATAGCAGGAGTCCAGCGTCTCTCGTTGTTCGATCAACGCCACTGGATTCCTGCCTACGCACGAATGACAAAATTCCCAATTATTTGCGACCACTAGTGCGTCACGCCTCAACACAAAAATCTCTGCATTCTCTGCGCCTCTGCGTCTAAACTTTTAAACCCTATCCTTCAACGCCACAAACGCCAAATCTTCCGGTCCCACATAATTCGCACTTGGACGAATAATCTTGTTATCGATACGTTGTTCAATGATATGTGCAGACCAACCTGATGTACGTGCGATCACGAACAAAGGTGTGAACATCGCCGTTGGCACACCCATCACGTGGTAAGACACAGCAGAGAACCAATCCAAGTTCGGGAACATTTTTTTAATATCCCACATCACGGTTTCTAGACGCTCAGCGATATCATACATTTTTGTGGAACCTGCTTCCACGGACAAAGTACGCGCGACTTCTTTGATCACTTTATTGCGTGGATCAGATACGGTGTACACAGGATGACCAAAACCGATCACGACTTCTTTATTTTCCACGCGACGTTTGATGTCCGCTTCGGCTTCATCTGGATTGTCGTAACGCTTTTGAATTTCAAACGCGACTTCGTTCGCACCACCATGCTTCGGACCCCGCAAAGCGCCGATCGCACCAGTGATGGCAGAATGAATATCGGAACCTGTACCGGCAATCACGCGGCTAGTAAATGTCGAAGCATTAAACTCGTGTTCCGCGTACAAAATCAATGAGGTATGCATCGCACGTACCCATGATGCTTGTGGTTTTTCGCCATGCAGTAAATGCAGGAAGTGCCCGCCTATCGAATCATCGTCGGTTTCAACATCGATACGCTTACCGTTGTGGCTGAAATGGTACCAATACAAAAGCATAGAACCGAAAGACGCCATCAAGCGATCAGCGATATCGCGCGCGCCTGGCGTGTTGTGGTCGTCTTTTTCTGGCAGCGTGCAACCCAATACGGATGAGCCTGTACGCATCACATCCATAGGGTGCGAAGACGCTGGCAATGCCTCCAAAGCCAATTTCAAATTCGCTGGCAAGCCACGCAAGGATTTTAGTTTTGCTTTATAAGCGGCTAACTCAGCCGCCGTTGGCAATTTACCGTGTACCAGCAAATGCGCAATTTCTTCAAATTCGCAATTGTCTGCAACGTCCAAAATATCGTAACCGCGATAGTGCAAATCATTACCCGTTTTGCCGACGCTGCACAGTGCAGTGTTGCCAGCAGTGACGCCGGATAAGGCAACCGATTTTTTTGGTTTGAATGTTGGGTTTTCTTGTGTGGTCATTTCTTTCTCCAGTCATTTTTTTGAACCGCAGAGGCGCAGAGCACGCAGAGTTTCTTGATTCCCTTCTCTGCGACCTCTGCGCCTCTGCGGCGAGGCTTTTCGTTTATTTCCCTTTTTGCTGTGCAAACAAGGCGTCCAGTTTTTGTTCGAAGTCGTGATAGTTAATGCGCTCATAGAGCTCCATGCGCGTTTGCATGGTATCGACCACATTTTTTTGCGTGCCATCACGACGAATCGCGGTGTAGACATTTTCTGCCGCTTTGTTCATGGCGCGGAAAGCGCTCAATGGATACAACACCAGACCAACGTCAGCAGACGCTAATTCTTCCACCGTGTACAAAGGCGTAGAACCGAATTCAGTAATATTGGCGAGAATAGGCACTTTCACTGCGTTGGCGAATTGCTTGTACATCGCCAATTCAGTAATAGCTTCAGGGAAGATCATATCGGCACCCGCTTCGACACATGCCAAAGCACGATCAATCGCTGCTTCCAAGCCTTCTACTGCCAAGGCATCGGTACGTGCCATGATGACAAAATTATCATCGGTACGAGCATCGACAG
>CAYXJI010000068.1:2412-13116 GCA_964465175.1 uncultured Burkholderiaceae bacterium
TGGGCGATGACCGCAACGCTTGGCGCCAACTTGGTCTTCAATGTGCATGGCTGCCGCGCCAAATTTGATCATAGATTTGACGGTGCGTGCGACGTTGAACGCGGAAGAACCAAAACCCGTATCGACGTCCACCAATAATGGCAGATCACAGACATCGGTGATACGACGCACATCGGTTAACACATCATCCAGATTAGAAATACCGAGATCAGGCAAGCCCAGCGAACCAGCGGCGACACCACCACCCGACAAATAAATCGCTTTAAAGCCAGCACGTTTTGCTAACAAAGCATGATTAGCGTTGATTGCACCGACCACTTGCAAGGGAGATTCTTCTTGCATCGCCTTACGAAAGGCAGCACCTGCGGAATATTGGGACATGTTCGTTTCCTTTTGTTTGGATGTACCTGCTATTGCAAAGCACGTGCCAGCGAGACTTGGGATTGCACATTGTCGATGCCACAGATTCAAAATACTTTAAAAATCAAAAACTTAGCTTGATCCCAAGCATGACGAAAACTGTCAAGCATGAGCAAAGCTGTGAGTGACGTTTCAAAAATACGTTGCAGATACAAGCACCATGAAACATAATTTGAAACGTAAATGAAACATATGTAAAACACCGCATGCAACGGCCCTCTACCTCGCCAGATTCAGAACTCATGACCCGACGCCCACCAATTCCACGCGATGCACAAGACAAACCGATTATTTGGACCGTCTCCATTTCGCGCTTATTCGACTTATTCCGCGACATCATGGTGGAATACGACGCCAGCGCCGATATCGAGCCTATCCATCTCGGCTTTGAAGAGGCCGCACAAGTGTTGCGCGAACGCCTGCAGACCGAACGCTGTGATGCGGTGATCGCAGCCGGCTCCAATGGCGCCTATCTTAAAAATCGCCTGCCCGTCCCTGTGGTGATTGCCAAAGCCAGCGGTTTCGATGTGATGCAAGCCTTAGCGCGTGCACGCAAAGTGTCGCGCCAGATTGCCATCGTCACTTATCAAGAGACCATGCCCGAACTCGCCGATTTCAAAAACACTTTTGGATTTCAGGTAGAGCAAAGAACCTACGTCACGGAGGAAGATGCCAAGAGCCAAATCAGCGAGCTCAAAGCCATGGGCGTGCAAGCCATCGTTGGTGCTGGCTTAATCACCGACTTGGCAGAAGAAGCTGGCATGACTGGCATTTTTATGTATTCCGCTGGCTCGATCCGACTTGCCTTTGATGATGCGATAGAAATCTCCCGATTGACGCGTCTCGAAGCTTCCAAAGGTCGACAGCAATCACGAGGCGAATTACGCGCCCGGCATAGCATCAAAGACTTACGGGGCGACTCATCCTTGATGCAAGAAGTCCGCCAGTCCATCATGCTATACGCGCGTTCGCCCGCCACCGTTTTACTGCAAGGTGAAACAGGCACCGGCAAAGAGCTGGCGGCACAAGCGATACACAGAGAAAGCCCACGCGCGCGGCAAGCGTTCGTGGCAGTCAATTGCGGCGCGATTGCCGAATCTTTATTGGAATCCGAATTATTTGGCTACGAAGAAGGCGCGTTCACTGGGTCTCGGCGCGGCGGTCATGCCGGCCTATTTGAAGCAGCGCATCGTGGCACTTTATTTCTCGATGAGATTGGTGAAATGCCGATCAATTTGCAAACCCGCTTATTACGCGTATTAGAAGAAAAAGAGATCGTGCGGGTCGGCGGTGTGCGTCCAATTCCGGTCGATGTCCGCATTATCTGCGCCACGCATTGTGATCTAGAACAAAGAATAAGCGAAACGCGTTTTCGTGCGGACTTATATTATCGCCTAGCAGTGTTACGCTTACGCTTGCCCGCCTTGCGCGAGCGCCCGGAAGATTTAGCTCCACTCGCGCAGTGGTGCTTGAAGCAAGCCTGCGCTGCAATTGGCAGTCGTCCGCATCCGAATTTACCTGCCGAACTTGCACGCTGCGAAGCGCTCTTGCAAAGCTATGCATGGCTTGGCAATGTACGGGAGCTGCGCAATCTTATGGAAAGAGTTGCGCTGCACTTATCGGCCACGCCGCTACAGGCAATTACGCCCAGCTTTTTGGCAAAATTATTACCAGAAATGCAAGCATCGGAAATTGGCACAAAAAAAAATGAAGCTACCGCAACACTAAAAGATACGAATGATGAGAATTCTATCGACAAGCTGATGAAAAAATTCAACAATAATCGAGAAGCGGTAGCGCAGCATTTAGGTGTTAGTCGCACGACTTTATGGCGCAAGCTGAAAAATAGGCAGTAAAATCAATCTCAGATAAAGATGCGTCGCAATACCTGCCAATTGCAATCCAATTTCGTCGTAGATGCTCGCAGTATTTTCCGAGCAATTCAAGCCAACACCGGCGTCACAAAAAGTAACAAATTTTAGATTTCTTTTTGCGCCAATACATATTTACAAAGAAAGCGTAACAGCTAGCATAAGGTAAAATACAAGCTTGCACTTTAACTCAGCGTTTCCATCTAAAATTAAATAGCGTCAAAGACGCACATGACAGAAATTTGGGTTAAATACTTAAGCCCTAGCCTCTTCTCACCGAAAAATTACAGACAATACAGACTAGTATCGGAAAATACGATGACAAGTAACACCACAGTAAAAAAATTGTTGATCGTGGATGACAGTAAAGTATCTCGCATGATCATACGCGCCAGAGTTTTAGATATTCACCCAGACTGGGAAATTATCGAAGCGACCAATGGCACTGATGGCGTCGTAACGGCACTTGCAGAAAAACCCGATTTTTGTACGATGGACATCAACATGCCAGGCATCTTAGGCACTGATGCTGCAGAATTAATCCTTAAGGAAATGCCGCATTGTCATTTTCTCCGCCAACATCCAAGAGAGCTTTCAAGAGCGCACTACGGCATTGGGCGCAACTTTCGTCGCTAAGCCCATTACAGAAAAATCCATCGCAGAGGCGATGCGTTATTTTTTAGGATAATTGTGGACAGTCTAAGCGAACTCCATATAGATGCACTGGCGGAAGTCTTTAACGTCGGAGCCGGTCGGGCAGCTGCGAGCCTGAGTGAGATAGTCGGAGACGAAGTAAAACTCTCGGTGCCCTCGGTCGAGGTCAGAAAAACCTCCGATTTCAATGCGGACATCATCGATCTGGCGGGCTCAAAATTTGGTGTAGTTAGCCAACACTTTTCCGGCCCCTTCGAGGCCCAGGCATTATTGCTTTTTACCGAAAGCCACGCCTTAGAAATTGTGCGTGACATGATGGGCTCACAAATGAGCATTGAAGAGTTAGCCGAGTTTGAACAAGAAGCAATGTGCGAGCTAGGCAATATTATTCTGAACGCCTGCCTCTCGGCGATGGCCGACATGCTCCATATTTCATTGAACAGCTCTTTACCCGACTACAAAATTGCCTCCACAGAAGAAATATATAAAAGTCTACACAACACGGAAGACCAGCCTTATATCTTGGTACTGCACATTGACCTCTCTATCGAAAAACGCCATTCAGAAGGCCATTTAATTTTTTTACTCAGTTCCATGTCACTACGTAGCTTAATTGAACATATAGAGCAATTTTTAGGAAACATAGAATGAGCTCTTTAGAAATTTATCAAAACCAGATCTTAAACAGTATCAATATGGGCTTAATTGTCCTTGATGCCGACACAAAAATTCTGATGTGGAATGCTTGGATGGAAAAGCATTCCGGCATTTCTTCTCAATACGCATTGCAACACACGATCACAACGGTATTTCCAAGTCCACCGAGCATCGCCTTTACCAATGTCTTAAAAAATTCGATCACCTATGGCTTGCCCGCCATTTTATCGAATGCATTGCATCGCTCTCCACTACCGCTGTTTACAGAAGACGAAGGCAGTAAACAGCAAGTCCCTATTCACCAATCGATTACCATCACCACGCTCAATGCAGATGCTAAAGGTATGGATGCGGGTGCGGTTGCGACTTGCTACTTAATTCAAGTCACAGACTCTAGCACCTCGATACGCCGCGAAAAAATGTTGCGTTCGCACTCAGAGGTTTTAAAGAAGGACGCAACCACTGACAGTTTGACGGGCTTATACAATCGACGCTTCTTCGATGAGCATTACAAAATCGCCTTGGGTCAAGCGATACGACAAAAACATCCGTTATCGATTTTCATGATCGATATCGACTATTTCAAACAGTACAATGATTACTATGGACATCCCGCTGGCGACAAGATCCTGATCAAGGTCGCGGCGACGCTCAAAACACAAATCTCACGTTCTTCCGACATGCTAGCGCGTTATGGCGGGGAAGAATTTGTACTGATTTTGCCCAATATGAATGCCGAAAACGGCCTACAGTTTGCACAAAAATTGATCACGGCAATTACGGATTTAGCGCTCCCACATTTAAAATCCAAAATCAACCAAGTCATCAGTATCAGCATAGGCTTAAGCACCTATGACCCACTTCAACATCGCGAAGTATCGGCACTGGTCGACGCCGCAGACACGGCGCTGTATAAGGCCAAACAGCAAGGACGAAATCAAGCGTGCTTCTTGGCTTTAGATACCCTCATTGCGCACAAACAGCAAACGATACGCTAAAGTCTTAAACGACGCCGCCAAAATTCACGCACAAGCGCCTCGTGCCTTGAATGGATCAATTCAAATAGTGCAATTCGAATTGATCCATCATTAATCAATGATAGCCCCGTAAAATTTTTGCTAAACTACCATCTTTTCTACCACGCACAATGGCTTTATCAACTTTACCGATCACATCCCCATACGCGCCTTTGGCACTAGCGAAATGCGTCGTATCGTAAAACAAAGGTCGATCTGTTACGTCGAAGTGTTTTCCTTTTAACTCGGGATCATTTGAGTCATCCACGACGATGCGATTAATATACGCTTCAACCTCAACACTACGTTCGTAACCACGCACCGGCCAGATCATCACATCGCTACGTTTCGCGATTAATTTTTTAAATCTCGCATTGATGGAAGCGGAATCTTCTTGCACCGTAAAAATCACATCGCGCGCTTGCTCGAACTCCAAGCCATGACTAAAGCCTCGCCCAGTACTCACAATCTTGCCTCGCAAATCTTCTACGCTTTTATAGTTAGGCTTAGGTCTACCATAGGTGATGCCCCACACGCGATCGGTCACAACGGGGAATGAAAAATGGTAGGCTTTCAGGCGCTCTGGCGAACGTGAGAATCCATAAATGATCCCTTTTCCATCGAGTGTTTCAATTTGTGCACGCTTCCAAGGCAGAATAGTAAGCTCAAACTTCAATCCAGTGCCACGCTCGAAATATCGCAATAAGGCTAACAATTTTGGGTCGAGCGCTAATTGTTTCCCCTCCCCATCCAAATTTTCTTGCAGAAAAACCCGCACCGGACTTTCTGCAGCATGGCATGTCGAATAAAACAAGGAGCACCATGCCGCAATCAGCCAGAAAAAAAAGTAAGTCAGGGAACGAAATTTATGCATGAAAGCTCAATATAATGACCGACAAGCTAAGAAATCCAGTATCGCAGCCTCAACAACTTTGTGCAAGAAAGTCCGCCCCACTCGCCACAAAAATATTAAACTGTAGACGCAAGCTGACGATGTACGATGAAACTCAGTTTTGGACAGCGCGTTTTACTTGCCTAGAAGAAGCTCTTGCTAGATACTCGTCATAGTCTTTTTCATCCTGTCATTATTAGAGCCTGTTAACTTGGGAGCGTAGTGCATGAAATTACCCGACATGCCTCTAAATGAGACAGCACGGCTACAAACACTGATCGATTTAAATATCCTCGATACGCTTGCGGAAGAACGTTTTGATCGCCTAACGCGACTAGCGCAGCAACTGTTCGGCACCGAGATCGCATTGGTTTCGCTCATCGATTCGAATCGCCAATGGTTTAAGTCCAAACAAGGGCTGACTGTGTGCGAAACGGGTAGAGATGTTTCTTTCTGCGGTCATGCGATTTTGGAACAGGGTATTTTTCATATTCCCAATGCACTCAATGACCCGCGTTTTTCTGATAATCCTTTAGTCACTGGGGAGCCGCACATTCGATTCTATGCTGGTGCGCCGCTGCGGCCTGATGGCAAAAACAACATTGGCACTTTGTGCATTATTGATAGTCGGCCACGCACTTTAACGATTGCAGAGTTGCGCTCGTTGCGAGACTTGGCAGATTGTGTCGAACAAGAGATTAAACAATTTCAACAGAGCCAACAACACAATGCACTACTGGCGTTGACCCAGATTTCGTCCTTAAATAATACCGACTATGCGGCATTACTAAGGCAAAGCTTAGAGATCGCTTCGCGCTACTTGCGCATGTCCAACGGCATGATTAACCGCAGTCGCAATAATGATTGTGAAGTCATAGTCCAATGGAATCCAGATTTTCCATGCGAAGGCTCTATGGTGTCGCTGGATCAAAGCTTGTGCTCAGTCACGATCAAAAATAACGGCATCACGCTCATTCCCAAGCTTGAAACTAGCCCCTATGCCGAGCTCGCGCGCAAATCACTATTAAAACTTGGCTGTTACGTCGGCATCCCAATTCATGTGCAAGGCCTGCGTTTTGGCACCTTGGCTTTTTCCGATCCTCTCGCACGTAGCCCTGCTTATTTTACCCAAGTTGAAATTGAATTTATCCACCTGTTTTCAGAATGGATTAATAACACGATCCACGAATGGGAGTTAGCGAGCTCTTTAAAATTACAGGAAAAATTGGCGCAAGTCATTTCCAATGCGCAGGCGAAATTCATTCACAGTCAAGAATACAGTGAGGGATTTAAGAGCCTCCTGCATGACATACTGACGCTCACAGAAAGTAGTTTTGGCTTTATTGGTGAGGTCTTCCAAGATAAAAAAACAGAAACCCAGCTCAAATTATTTACCATAAACCAAACCAGCAAAAAGCATGGTGCCGAGCAAGACGGCGACCATTGCAGCATACAAAAATTAAACCTCAATGCACTCAACGATTTATTTGGTGCGGCGATTCGTACCAAATCGGTCATTATCCTCAATGACTTAACGGATGAGCGTATGCTAGGCATGTCTATTCCGCCGGGTATTCACAATTTTTTAGGGCTCCCCATTTATTACGACGAAGTATTAATTGCCACGATAGGCATTGCGAATCGTCCGTTCGGTTACAAACAAGATTTGGTCGCGTTTTTACAGCCCATCTTGCTGACCATTGCACAGCTAATTCAAGCGGCACGAGTAAGAGCTCGCCACTTCGACAGCGAACGCAGATTGGCTGACATCATTAAGGGGACAAATATCGGTACCTGGGAATGGAATGTGCAAACTGGGGAAGTCACTTTTAACGAGCGTTGGGCAGAGATTGTCGGTTACACCTTAGACGAGCTCATGCCGGTGGATATCAAGACCTGGATTGCCTTGGTTCATCCAGACGACCTTAGACAATCAGATATTTTGTTACAACAACACTTCGATGGCGCACTGGATTATTATGAATTTTCGGCTCGCATGCGCCATAAAGATGGACATTGGGTATGGATACATTCGCGCGGCAGGCTGGTGAGTCGAACAGAGCTTGGCCTGCCTTTATTGATATCAGGCAGTCATACAGATATTTCAAAGCAAAAAATTGCCGAAGCACAGCTAGCACATACGATTGATCTCTTAGAGCAATCGAATAATGCGGCACAAATTGGCACTTGGGAAATCGACTTAGCGAAATCCTTCGCCAAGTGGAGCAAAGTCACAGAACAAATTCATCAGGTGCCTCCCGGCTATTCATGCAGCCAGGAACAGGCGCTTACTTTCTTTAAAGAAGGCAAAGATCGCGACACTTTACGAGAGAAAATTAATGATGCGATTCAACACGGGCATAGCTTCGATACCGAATTACGCATCATCAGCCTGCTAGGAAATGAGCGTTGGGTCAGAGTTTTAGGATTGACACAATTCAGCGAAGGGCACTGCGAACGACTGTACGGTACCCTGCAAGACATTAGTGAACGCAAGCGCATAGAGACCATGAAAAGCGAATTCATCTCTACTGTCAGCCACGAATTACGCACCCCATTAACCTCTATTTCTGGTGCCTTAGGCTTGATCGTGGGCGGTGTCGTTGGTGAGTTACCGGAAAAGATCAAAAAAATGCTGCACATCGCCCATAAAAACAGCCAGCGGCTCACTTATTTGATCAATGACTTACTCGATATGGAAAAATTATCCGCTGGCAAAATGCAATTTAATATGCAAGCGATCGAGCTCAAGTCGGTACTCGGCCTTGCCGCCGAGAGTAATCTGGCTGCTGGAATAGAACGTATGATTTCGATTACCATCGACAACCCGCACCAAGATCTCAAGGTCCTCGTCGATCAGCATCGTTTTTTGCAAGTGATGTCCAATCTCATTTCTAACGCGATTAAATACTCGCCGAATCACGGCAATGTCTCGATTCAGGTCGGACACCATGGCGACAAAGTTCGCATTTGCGTGATTGACCAAGGTCCTGGGGTTCCCGCAGAATTCCAAGACCGTTTATTCCAGAAATTTGTGCAGGCAGATTCGTCTGACACCAGAAAGCAAGGCGGTACCGGGTTAGGACTCGCAATTAGCCGGGAACTCATGGAGGCAATGCAGGGTCACTTAGATTTTGAAAGAGATAGGCAGACCGGTGCCAACTTTTATTTAGAGCTGACTACCGCCTAAATGCTTTCCCTGCCGTCCATTTTTGCTTGGCATCCTGAATAGCCACGCTATTTTTAATAAATTACAACACTGTCGTTCAATTCCCGCTGTTAATCCAGCGCAAAGCTTTCGCTCGCTGTCAAAAAGTAGGATTATCCTAGTCGAGATTGACCATTAGCCACAATCCATTAGACGCCCTCACCTATCAAGTAAAGAGACACTATGCACATTCTCAGCAAACTCACGCTTTTACTCGCCAGCACCATCACCGCCCAGTCTGCCTTAGCCCATACCACCGTCATTCACTGTGGAAAAATGTTAGATATCAAAGCCGGAGTATGGCGTGAACGCGTCAGTATCACGATAGAAAATAACAGTGTGAAATCGATAGGTCCTATGCAATCGGATGCCTCGGCGATTGACTTAAGTGGCTATGCTTGCCTACCCGGGCTAATGGATATGCATGTGCATTTAACGGGTGATCCCAAACCACAAGTAGATCAATTTCGTCATGCCCTAAGTTTGGATGCCGTTGACTATGCGTACAGCTCTATCCAATTAGCAGAGCGCACTTTGATGGCGGGCTTCACCACCGTGCGCGACTTAGGCGCAGCTGATGGCATCAACGTCGCGATGAAACGTGCGATTGAAAATGGCGCTATCGTCGGCCCCCGCATGTTTACCGCTGGAAAAGCCATAGGAACCACAGGCGGCCACGCCGATCCCTCCAATGGCCTGTCACTAGCAATGCGTCGCATCAAAGGTAAACCTGGCCCTGAGCATGGCGTAATCAATAGTGCCGACACAGCACGCGAAGCGGTCCGCAGTCGCTATCAGGAAGGCGCCGATTTGATCAAAATCACAGCCACAGGTGGCGTTTTAAGCCAAGCTGCGAGTGGTCAAAATAGCCAATTCACTGACGAAGAATTACGAGCGATTATGACGACCGCAAAAGATTATGGCTTCCGTGTTGCCGCCCATGCGCACGGCAATGAAGGCATCAAACGCGCTTTACACGCCGGCATTGATTCAATTGAACATGGTACCTACATGGATGACGAAGCCATCGCCTTGTTCAAAAAGACTGGCGCATGGTACGTGCCTACCATTTCTGCCGGTAAATTCGTCGCAGAAAAAGCCAAAATTCCAAACTATTTTTCCCCTATAGTCCAACCTAAAGCTGCTGCCATCGGTCCCTTAATCCAAGCGACATTTGCACGTGCCGTCAAAGCTGGCGTGAATATCGCCTTTGGTACTGATGCTGGGGTGTTTCCGAACGGTGAAAATGCTAAAGAATTTCGCTACATGGTGGAAGCTGGTATGTCGCCACTGGCTGCAATCCGCAGCGCCACCTTAGGCGCTGCAGAACTCTTAAATCAATCGAAACGACTTGGCGCTATCGAAACCAATTTTGCGGCGGACATCATTGCCGTTAAAGGAGATCCTTTAACCGACATTAGCCTTTTAGAAAAAGTAGCCTTTGTAATGAAAGATGGCATCGTCTACAAGAAGCCCGAACAAAAATAAACACAAAAACACAGCGCATTTTCTTATGTTACCTTTACCAACACCCGATGTTGTACTACCAGCTATCTCACCCATTGCGCCGCAATTGCCCTATGAAAAATTAGAGCTCGGAAAAAATTATTGGATTGTCGATAATGTCCTCCCCAATGCGGCAGAAATCGCCGAGCGCTGCTTTAACCACACCCCGTGGGAATACGGTGCGCCCTACCAACCAGAGAGTTGGCCGGGCATGCGTTTTCATGGCGCACTCAAGCCTGATGAGCTCTCTTATATCGAGGATCAAGTCAAGCGCCTGATCGGTAAAGATAAGCTTTGGACGGAGCAACCACCTGGTGGCTTACGCCTAGACTGCAATGTGGCGCAATTAGTCGGCGCGAATGAAAGTACCTCGCACCCGCATACCGATAGCCGTACTTTATGCCGCTATGCCTGTGTGATTTATTTGAGCCCCAATCCCGCCCCCAATTCCGGCACTAGCTTTTGTCGACTACGCTACCC
>CAYXJI010000069.1:0-6582 GCA_964465175.1 uncultured Burkholderiaceae bacterium
GTCGGTAACAAATACATTGGGTGCGTCCCAGACTTGATTATGTCCATTCAAGACCGACGATTTTGGATCGCGCCCCATACGCGCCGTGCCCATTTCATGGATACCCGATCCCACTGCATAACCGTTATCGTAGGTGTACACATTTTTTAATCCAGCCGCGTTTAACATTTCTTTGGCATCATTCACCATGTCAATGCGCATACGTTTTTCATTCTCTTTCAACTCGACGTCCATCGCTAATACGGGCAAGCCCCATTTGTCTTTTTTGCTGCGATCTAGACTAATCTTATTGCTGTGGTCGGGCAGCATTTCACCAAAGGCAGTCATATTAAAGCCCCAGTTTTCAGAGGGCACACTCATCGCTTCTTTGAGCTCTTTGCCTATGGTAAATTCGGCGATTGCTACACCACGTCCGCGCCCTGCCCCACCCTGATAACCAAAGCCACGGAGATAGTCGCGTTTATCCTCATACACATTGCGGAAGCGCGGGACATAAATGCCGGTAGGACGCCGACCAAAATCGTATTTATCGCTGAAGCCTTCAACCGTGCCGCCCGCGCCCAATTTAAAATGATGATCCATCACATTGTGCCCGAGCTCGCCGCTGCTGCTACCTAAACCACCTTCCCAGACGTCGGTGGCAGAATTCATTAGTACCCACGTCGAGTTAAATGAAGACGCGCAGACAAACACGATCTTGGATTTAAATTCGTAAGTCTGATTGGTTTCTGCATCCAAGACTTCGACACCGCGCGCACGCTTGGTATTCTTGTCATAGAGAATTTGCGTGACGATCGAGAACGGGCGCAAGGTCAGACGCTTGGTCGCCATCGCCGCCGGTAAAGTCGAGGACTGCGTACTGAAATAGCCACCAAACGGACAACCACGCCAGCACTTATTGCGATACTGACAGTTCACTCTATCTTGCAGCGCTTCGGTAATATTGGCCGAGCGGCCGATGATCAAATGACGCTGACCTTGGTAGATTTCTGCTAGGCGTTTCTTGACGTGTTTCTCCGCACAATTTAGTTCCATCGCCGGCATGAAGTGCCCGTCAGGCAAAACATCTAGTCCTTCTTTGCTACCTTGTATGCCAGCGAATTTTTCTACATAGCTATACCAAGGCGCGATATCTTCATAGCGAATTGGCCAATCGACTGCCACGCCTTCTTTGGCATTCGCTTCAAAATCCCAATGATTAAAACGGTAGCTTTGACGTCCCCACATTAGGGAACGACCACCCACGTGATAGCCACGAAACCAATCAAATCGTTTGACTTCGGTGTACGGACTTTCACTGTCTTTCGCCCACAGATCGAGCACAGTTTCATTGAGAGGATAGTCACGTTTTAACACGGGATAGTCGTCTATCATCTGCTGCGTGCGGCCACCACGATGGGGAAACTCCCAAGGTTCTTTCATGGCATTGACATAGTCTTTGACGTGTTCGATATTGCGTCCACGTTCAAGCAATAAAACCTTTAAACCTTTTTCCGTCAATTCCTTGGCAGCCCAACCACCGCTGATACCTGAGCCAATTACGATTGCGTCATAAAAATTGTCGTCCATGTTTTTTCTTCTTCAGAGTAATAGTGGAAATAAGTAGTGCGCTCGATAAGGAAGGTCTAGAGTGGCCGTATCTTAATATTGCGAAAAATCACCGCGTCGCCATGATCTTGCAAGCCTATGCGTCCTTTTTTTGATTCACCAAAGCCGGGCATTTTGCCAAACTTACTTTGCTTCACTAGGTCTTTCCATGCGTCTGTCCATAGGCGCGTGTTCAGGACATGTCGTCCGTTCAGATAAAAATCTAGTTCGCCGTGATCACTCACGATGTCCACAATGTTCCATAATCCCGGAGCAAATGCGGCGGGCTGGTTGGCCGCGATTAAATCGTATAAATCACCTGCACGATGTTTAAAAATTTTGCCATCGGCATGCCCAGCATCATCGAGCACTTGCATTTCTAAACCTGTATTCCAAGCATACGGATATTGTTTTGCCTCTTCGTTGACGAACAAAAAAATCCCGCTGTTCCCATTTTTTTGTAGCTTCCATTCGAGTTGCAAATGGAAATGATCAAATGCCTCATCGGTCACGATGTCGCCCCCACCCAAGGTTTGCCATCCATCTTTTTTACTAACATCAAGCTGTAGCTCGCCCTGATACGTTTTCCACGCACTGCCTATGCTGGTTTTGCCATAGCTATGCCAGCCTTGTGTGCTCTTCCCATCGAACAAGAGTTTCCAACCATTGGCTTGCTCGCTAGTCGATAAGATATTCAATGGCTTAAGGCTGATGGCTGGTCGCAACGCGATGACGGCTTGCAAGCCGCGCAGTGATTGTTCTACGCTCTGCAATGGACTCAGTCCATTGGGATATTCTTCTTGCTCAAGCACGATCCATTCAGTGCCGCCCACCTGTAGATTGGCTTGGTATAGAGCGTCCCAATCGATATTGTCCTGCCCTATGATGGTCGTGTAGGTTTTACCATTCGGTGCATTCAATAGTGTGGGCGGCAATCGACTCTTGTAATGCGTCGTCGCGGTGCGGCCTGGATAGCGTTTGACGAAGAGCACGGGGTCTTTGCCAGCATAATTGGTCCAGCCCACGTCCTGCTGCAAAATCACTTCATGCGGTGTGTTTTGAGCAATGACATCCCAATAGGTTTTTCCCTCGAAGGAAGTCATTTCTACACTGTGATTGTGAAAGCCAATTTGCATACCAAAGGGTTTTAATTGTCGCGACAGCTTGCTCAAATCTTGGGCTAAGGATTTGACGCCCTGTGGGTCGCCTGCGCGAGGATCGCTGGGTACGATCAACTTAGTGCAGCCTAGGTCTTGGTAAAATTTAACAGTCCTAGCAAAATGATCTGGGCTTAATTGTGCGATGCCGACATGCGCGCCCGAGGCTTTCAAACCGTGCTGTTCCAAGAATTTTTTTAAGCCAGGCGCATCATCTTTATAAGGACCAAAATTACCTGCGAACTCAACGCCTTGAAATCCCATCGTCGCAATTTTTTTCAAAGTGCCTTCGAAATCCTTACTAACATCGTCCTTCACTGACCATAGTTGTACACTCAATTGTGGGGGGCGGTGCTGGGTCACAATCTGTCCTTGTCCTTGCTCAGCGTGTGCCACACCGATGCTCAGTAATGCTAGACTCAACGACATACCAAGGCGCAGATAACGCAATGTACGAGATAGGTTTTTCAATTTTGGTCTCCACTAGAATGGTCTTTTATTGGAATGTTTTTGTTCGTGTTTGTGTTTGTATTCGTCTAAAGCACTTTAGCTGGCCTGCTCTGTTCGGTAAGCAAGGTAAATTGGCGTGGCGTCATACCGATAACCGCACGAAACTCTTTGGTAAAGTAACTTTGATCGCAGAATCCGGTTTCGGCGTAGGCCTTTTTTATGCCATAGCCCGTCGCCAGTAACTTACACGCTTGATGTATGCGCAGCTGTTTTAGATATTGCATCGGTGTTTGCGAAAAATGCTTTTTGAATTTACGCTCAAACGTACTTAAAGACATACAGGCCAGCTCAGCAAGCTCCGCGATATTGACCTCGTTCATGTATTCACGTTGCATATACTCGATGCTCGATTTGAATACCTGAAATGGCTCTATGATATTTTGCGAACGCTCAGCATCTCGGCTAAAGCCTTCTACACCAACGATCTCACCATGACGATTTTTGATCGGCGTTTTGGTGGTAAACAGCCAAAACAATTTACCATTTACACCCACCACCACTTCAAGCTTATCTTTTACCACCAATTGCCCCGACATCACCGCGAGATCATCATCCCGAATGCGACTCGCGACGTCGTGACTCAAAAAATCGAAATCCGTTTTACCTATCACGGCGTCGGCACTTGTTAAGTTGAATTTTTCTTGTAGCAGCTTATTTGCACAGACGAATTGTCCATCACGATTTTTTGCGAAGTAAAAAGTATCCGACAACAAATCAAAAATGGCATACGGCGAAGAAATGCCATGCTTGGTGTAAAAATCTTTGACGCCCATAATTTAGTTTTTCGCCCGCGCTGCTTGACCTCGGTCGAGCCACCAAATTACGCCGAAAATAGGAAGTAAAAGCAAGGGCACTAAGGCGATGATTTCGAAGGACGCGCGCGATGCAATTTGTATCACCTGAGCCGATTGTTCTGCCGATAAAGTCGCCAATTTATCGGCACCGCCAGCGGCTAAATTTTTAGCGTCATCAAATACTTTACCTAAGGCCGGCAATAAAAATTGGATTGCCATGCCACCCGTAAATCCCATTAATCCCATCGCCAAAGCGCCGCCTCGAACAAAGCGCTCTGAAACCACCGCTAACATGGTAGGCCACATAAAACAAACGCCCGCCCCCCAAATGGTGGCCGCCAACACCGCAGTCACAGGACTATACGCACGACTCAAGGCAAATAGCCCAATCGCCGCCAACAAACTACTGAGCCATAACAGTCCTATACTCGACAGCCGATGGGCGATCGGCCCGGCAAAATGCCGCATCACAAACATTAAAGTGCTGACATAAATGAGTATAAAAATACCACTCATACCGACCGTATGACTCAAGGTTAAATCCACCCATTGACCTGGCGCTAATTCACTCGAGGTCGTGAGCCACATGCAACACAAAAAAATCAAAAATTGGGGACGGCGAACCAGCTCTCTACACATATCGGCATACGATACGCCTTGCGCAACTCGCTCCGTGACTGGAAATAATTGGCCGTGCACTAACATCACAATCGCTAGTGCAGGTATACACAACACCACTAAATTGGTTTGCCAAGGCAAACCTGCTGCCTTAACACCGATACTAAACAAGCCGCCAAATACGATCCCCGCTGGCCACCATGCGTGCAAAATATTCAGGCGTTTAATTTTGTTTGCTGGATCGATACTGACCACGAGAGGATTTACCGCACCTTCCACGCCACCCCAGCCCAAACCGGTTAGCATAAGACCAATTAATACTAGGGTGTAGCTACTCGCATCTACGGGGCGAATGGAGGCCCACAACACCAACAGGCTTCCAGCCAAATTGCTAAGAGCCGAAAACACTAAAATACGTTTTGATCCAAGCACGTCCACCAAGGCACTGCCGATTAACAGCGTAAAAGCAAATCCGAGGAAAGTCATCCCCAAGGCTTGCCCTACCATGGTGGCTGACTGGGCAGGATCGATCACATCAAAAATCTTGGCTCGTAGGTCTTCCGCAATCGCTGCGCGAACCGCAAAACCCAAACCTATCGTAAACATAGCTAAATTTGACGTGAACAATAAGCGTGCGCTGAAACTATTTTTTGTCTCCATTTGTTTTCCTTTTATTTTTCTTTGGTATTCGCCGATTTTGCAACAGGAATTTTTTATCACGATGTCGCAATGATAGTAGCAAGCAAAGAATGCTAGCGCTATGAAAAAATCCGCAAAAAGTATAAGTATTTCGGCGAATGAAAAAAAGGAGCCACTTGCAATAGGATCTACATCAGAAGAGCTGCAACAGTATTGACGAGAGTTAACGCCACTAAATTCAGCGGCGTTTCTTCATGATTTGATGGTGTGTCAGAGCGCGCGGTCGACGACTGCGAGCCAATATTTAAATTTGTAAACTATCCAGCATGCCGCTGAACGCTTATACGGGATTGTCTTTTGATCGCAATGTCGAGCTCTGGTTAAAGCGATTTAGAAGCCTCATCCAAAAGTACAAGTTGACTCATTTATCCAGTCGTTCTATGCCCAGCATTTTGAGAACATACTTTTCATAGATAGGTTCTGAATTACCGGTTTTCATTTTGCGGATGAAATATTTTTCAAACGCAATTTTGGCTAGATGCACCCATTTTCCCTTTTTGAACCAGTTGACGTTGCGCGGCGGCATTTGAGGTAAAGCGACAAATGCGGCACCCGTATCGCCCATATCGGCGAGACAAATCGCATTCCAACTGCCCTTTGCATTTGCTATTTTCCCATTAATTTCGGACTCGATATTGTGCACGATGGCCGTCACCATCGTCTCTATCATATAACCCGTCTTTGGCGCTCCAGTTGGTACGGGTGTAATTTCGACAGGTGGGATGGCAATGCAAACGCCCGCAGCATAAATATTCGCAAATTTTTTACTGCGCTGAAATTCGTCGACCAAAACAAATCCGCGCGGGTTACATAAGCCCTCTACGGCTGCGATTGGGTCAACACCACGAAACGCAGGAAGCATCATGCTGTATTTAAATGGCAGCTCGTGCTCTTTCTTTAGATTGCCGAGTTCGTCCATTTCACTGACAAACATCTTGCCCGCTTCCACTCTTGTAGTCTTCGCATTACAAATCCATTTAATGTCATTATTTCGAAATTCGCTTTCCAACATCGATTTCGAGTCACCAACGCCACCGAGTCCAAGATGACCAATGTAGGGTTCACTGGTGACATAAGTAATGGGCACTTTGTTACGCAATTTACGACGCTTCAGGTCAGTATTAAAGATAAATGCAAATTCATAAGCTGGGCCAAAGCATGATGCGGCGGGCATCGCGCCTATGATTGCAGGTCCAGGATCTTGCAAAAATGTTTGG
>CAYXJI010000069.1:6592-13108 GCA_964465175.1 uncultured Burkholderiaceae bacterium
ATGTAGGCTTGTTCAGCATGGTCGATGGAACAAATGGAATGCGTAAATCCCTCGCCAGGCCCCCCACCAACCACTTCATCGAAAGCCAACTTAGGTCCGGTCGTGATGATCAAAAAATCATAGTGCTGAATACTGCCATCCTTCAAAGTCAAGCTATTGTTCTCAGGCCGTAATTTTGTCACGGCTTGCGCAATAAAGTGAATCCCCTTTTTTTCTAGATAAGGACGAATTTCAAACGTGATTGCTTCACGTTGCCGCCACCCGACAGCAACCCAAGGATTAGATGGCACAAATTGAAAATAATCTACTGCATTGATGACCGTAATGGTATGGGAGCGATCAAGCTTTTCGCGTAGTTCATAAGCTGCTGGCATACCGCCCGTGCCGGCGCCTAAAATTATAATATGTGCCATGTCTTCTCCATTGAGTAAGTAGTTCTTGTTGCGCGGCTTGCTATTTAGATGTCCTCATTTTTTAGAAAACCCGAACTTTACACCCCAGCCTTAAACCCCAGCTTGCGCATGATTACTTCCATCAAGCACCATTTTGTTAAGCCACTTTGCAAGATATTGGCCGCAACAAAAACCGTAAATGCCAACCACCATTGGCTCATAAATAGGGGGCTAACGGGGCTACCTAGCGCTAAGCTTACCAAGATAAAAGTGCCTGCGATGACACGTACCATTTGCCATGAAGTCATGCTATTTCTCCTTAATAAAACATTTCAAATCGAAGCTACAAGAAACCATCAAAAATTCTGTTATGTCCTACGCATCCGCCGTATACTTTTTGCGATAGGCCATGAAGTACAGCAAGGGAATCACGACCAAGGTCAATAAAGTCGAGACAAAAATACCGAAGATGAGCGAGATCGCTAAACCGTTAAAGATAGGGTCATCCAAGATAAAGAAGGCGCCCATCATCGCAGCCAAACCAGTTAATGCAATGGGTTGTGCGCGGGTGATCGCTGAGCTGACAACTGCCTCTTTGAATGCCATGCCTGCAGCGACTTGCACATGAATAAAATCGACCAAAAGGATGGAGTTGCGAACAATAATGCCAGCCAAAGCGATCATGCCTATCATGCTGGTCGCGGTATATTGCGCACCGAGCAAGGCATGGCCTGGCATCACACCAATAATCGTCAGCGGAATCGGTGCCATAATAATTAGGGGCGTTAAGTACGAGCCAAATTGCGCTACCACGAGCAGATAAATCAATACCAATCCGACCGCATAAGCTGCGCCCATATCGCGAAAAGTTTCATAAGTTACTTGCCATTCACCATCCCATTTCAAACTAAAGCCGCGATAAGCATCTTGTGGCGCACGAATAAAGAATTCGGCGAGCTTGCCTCCGCCCGGCGTAATGATTTGGGCAATCTCATTGCGCATGGCAAACATGCCATATAAAGGACTATCAACCTTGCCTGCCATGTCGGCCACCACATAATTCACCGGCAAGCCATCTTTGTGGTACAGCGTTTGTTCACGCAAGGTATCGGTGATCGTGACTAATTCGCGAATAGGAACGATACCACCTTGAGCATTTTTTACCCCCAAGGCGAGCAGCGTATCGAGATTGCCTTGTTCACTCACAGGTAGACGTAAATTGGCGGCGATAGGGTATTTACTTTCATCATGCAAATAGGTGCTGGCATCGCCAGACAAACCTGCACGCAAGGTCATGACGATACTCGCTTGGGATATGCCTAATTGTGCTGCCTTGCGACGATCTATGATGAGTAATTTTCGGGGGGCAAAAACCATGCTACTGTCATCCACATCGACCACGCCATGTGCTTTTTCAAAAATGGCGCGCACTTGCTTGGCGACCTGACGACGTTCTACATCACCGGGGCCATAAATTTCGGCGACGATGGGTGCTAATACTGGCGGCCCAGGTGGAACTTCGACCACTTTGACATTGGCCTCGGGGTCTATTTTTCGCGCTAAATCCTGTAAATATGGACGGACTCGCGTTGCAATCGCATGGCTCTTATCTGCACGATGATGCTTGTCGACGAGATTGACTTGGATATCGCCAACTTCGCCACCGGCGCGTAAGTAATATTGCCGCACTAGTCCATTAAAATTAATCGGCGCAGCCGTTCCTGCATAGGCTTGATAGTCAGTCACTTCGGGCACTGTTTGTAGATAATTACCGAGTTCATGCAAGACCGCAGCTGTTTTCTCGACTGGGGTGCCAGCAGGCATATCAAGGATGACTTGAAATTCTGACTTATTATCAAAAGGCAGCATCTTTAATTGCACTAAACCCAGTACGGGCAAAGCGATCGATAGGGCAATGAGTGCTGCGATCCCGAAGCCTAATTTTTTGCGGTTTTTACTGCCGGTTTGATCATCCAAAAACGGTTTAAAAATACGCGAAAATCCGGGCGCTATTTTGTCGGCAATACCGTTTCCTGCAGGATGCCCCTCCTTCATCCAAATGCGAGCTAACCAAGGTGTCACCACAAATGCGATCGCCAGCGACAACAACATTCCCATGCTGGCATTGATGGGAATAGGACTCATATAAGGCCCCATCAAACCGCTAACAAACGCCATCGGTAACAGCGCCGCTATCACGGTAAAAGTAGCCAGTATAGTAGGACCGCCTACTTCGTCGACCGCACCCGGAACGATCTCTGCTAATTTTTTATGGGGAAACAGCGCTTGATGGCGATGAATATTTTCGACTACAACAATTGCATCGTCGACCAAAATGCCGATAGAAAAAATCAAGGCAAACAAGGACACGCGATTGAGTGTAAAGCCCCAGGCCCACGACGCAAATAACGTAACGGTCAGAGTTAAAATAACCGCCGTACCGACGATTGCAGCCTCCCGTCGTCCCAAGGCAATAAAGACCAAGGCCACCACGGATAGCGTGGCAAACAAGAGTTTTTGTATGAGTTTTTGCGCCTTGTCATCGGCTGTTTGTCCATAATTACGTGAGATGCCCACTTCCACTTCGGCTGGAATCACGGTGTTTTTTAGCAGCGCTAAACGCGCTATCACAGCGTTGGCGACATCAACTGCGTTTTGTCCCGGTTTTTTAGTGATGGCGATACTCACGGCTGGATATTCAGCAGCGCCCTTCCCTGCGACGCCGTGCCAAACATAGCGATTCGCTTGTAAGGGGCCATCCTCCACCGTAGCGACATCTTGTAAAAAAATGGGACGCTTATTTCTCACCGCGACCACTAGCTCCGCTACCGCATTGGCATTATTTAAAAAAGACCCCGCGTCAATCGCAATACTACGATTGCCGGCATTCAGTTCGCCGATAGGCATACCAAGATTAGCTGCTTGTAGACTTGCTTGCAGATCGGCGACGGTTAGATGATTGGCGGCTAATTTGGTCGGATCCAGTGCGATATTGATTGCTCTGCCTGGTCCGCCAATACTGGTCACTTCGCGCGTACCTTTGACGCGTTTTAGATCTGCTTCAATACTATGTGCAACGGCTTCTAAAGCAGCAGCACCAGTTGCATGCTGTTTGCTCCACAAAGTTAAAGAAATGATAGGAACATCGTCAATTCCCTTGGGTTTGATCAGTGGTTCTAGTGTCCCTAATTGCGCGGGTAACCAATCGCGATGACTGTGCACGGTGTCGTACAGTCGCACCAATGCTTCGGTACGTGGCACACCAACTTCGAACTGTACGGTAATAATGGCGAGGCCGGGCCGCGCGACGGACATGACATGTTCGACATTGGCAATCTGCCCTAATACTTGCTCAGCCGGTATCAACACGGATTGCTCTACCTCTTTGACCGAAGCGCCGGGAAAAGGGATTAAGACATTCGCCATCGTAACGTTGATCTGTGGCTCCTCTTCACGTGGTGTCACCATCACAGCAAAAAGTCCCAACAAAAACGCTACTAGGGCGATCAGTGGTGTCAATTGCGAAGACTGAAAATAGCCCGCAATGCGACCGGATATTCCCATTTTTTGTGCTTCATGCGACATGCTATCTCCTTATTTTGGCGACCAAAGACTAGCGGCCAAAGGATACAGCGCGACTAATTCACCTTTTGCCACGCCACTTAGTATTTCTTGCTCAGATTCGGTCACTGGGCCTGGCTTGACTTGTCGTAGCACAGGTTTGCCTTGCGCATTGATTACATACACGGCATACAACTCGGCGCGACGAAAAACTGCGGAGCGCGGCACATACAAACGTTGATCGGTCTCAGTTGTGCTCGTTTTATTGACAGGTCGATGTTGTAAATCCAGTGAAATACGAGTGAATTGCCCTGGCTGCACGTTCTTTAAATTAGGCGGCAAAACGAAACGCAACTGTACCGTGTGCGTATTGGCGTCAGACACAGGCAAAACAGTAAAGGATTTGACCACGATATAGCGTAATTCAGCGGGTAAAGACGGGATCTCGATACGCATGCCCTGCTCTAGTTTTAGTACGGCGACCTTCGCTTGCGGCACAGTGAATGTGGCGCGTAAAGCGCTAGGATCGTAGATCGTCATAATCGGGCGGCCGGGCATTGCCATTTCACCCACGGCGGAAGGCATGTCGGAGACTAGACCAGCATAAGGCGCTGTCAATTAATAAAAGCCCGATTGTGTTTGCACCGCACTTGCTTGCGCAATTTGTGCGTTTGCCTGTGCTGCTGAGGACTTTAATTGCGCTTGTGCACGATCCAATTGCGCTTGGCTAATATAGTTTTTTTCGAATAGTAGTTTTTGTCGATCATAGTCTTTTTCGGCCAATGCAAGATTGGCGCGTGCCGCTTCGACTAGCGCCTTACTCGCATTCGCGTCTTGTTGGGCCGCGCGCGCATCGATACGCACTAACAATTGTCCCGCTTTGATCGCATCGCCTGCTTGTACCGGCAACTGCACAATTGCACCCGATACTTGTGACGCTATCGTTGTATGCCGTACCGCCTCAATCACCCCATCGACGCTCAACGAACCATCGATATTCGCCGCTCGCACAGGTGCGTTCTCCAAACTTGGTTTAGTTTGTGCAATCGCCAACCCTGAAGCAGCTGAGATCGTAATGCTGACAACAACTAGCAATGCATTGAAGAAAAATTTTGGCGTGGACATCGGCAGTACTCCAAACGGTTTGGGGAAAGTCGCAAAAAAATAACTACTTGAGATTCAAATGCGCTTCGATGATTGAGATAATATACCTATTTGCGCATATGCGCAAATATGAGTTTTTATAACTAAAGTTAGCCGGCTATGAAAAAGCGAGTCTGCCCAGTCAAAGTTGGCGCTACAATCAACCATTGTGTTCCCAAACTGAACTTACCGCTATTTAACTTCATGCCAGCCAGCATTATGATTTCATATAACGATATCGAACAAGCACATCAGCGCATCGCGGCCTATGTGCAACACACTCCGGTCTTGACTTCAAAAACTGCCGACGAATTGACCGGTGCGCAGCTATTTTTTAAATGTGAAAATTTTCAAACCAGTGGCGCTTTTAAATTTCGCGGTGCATGTAATGCCCTCCTACAATTTACCGAGGCACAAAAAGCTCGTGGCGTGGTGACTTTTTCCTCCGGCAATCATGCACAAGCAATCGCCAGAGCGGCGCAGCAATTGGGCATGCGCGCGGTGATCGTCATGCCTAATGATGCACCCGCGATTAAAGTGGCGGCGACCAAGGGCTATGGCGGCGAAGTGGTTTTTTATGACCGCTATACCGAAGATCGAGAAGAAATTGGTCGTCAACTCGCCGAGAAAGAAGGACTCAGCTTAATTCCTCCCTATGACCATCCACACATCATGGCAGGCCAAGGAACCAGCGCCAAAGAGTTGATAGAAGAGGTCATGCCAAACGGTGGAGCACTCGACTACTTGCTTGTCCCTTTGGGTGGTGGCGGTCTCCTGTCGGGTTGTGCAACCGCCGCCAAAGCATTAAACCCAGATGGCACCGTCATAGGCGTAGAGCCGGAAGCGGGCAATGATGGACAACGTAGTTTTTTAAGTGGTGCCATCGTCCACATTGATACCCCCACGACCATCGCCGATGGCGCGCAAACGCAGCATTTGGGGCAATTCACTTTTCCGGTCATACAAAAAAATGTAGCGCAAATTTTGACGGTGTCCGACGCTCAGTTGATTACGAGCATGCAATTTTTTGCGAGTCGCATGAAAATCATAGTCGAGCCAACTGGCTGCTTAGGCGCTGCCTTGGCGCTGAGCGGTGCATTGAATCTACAAGGAAAACGGGTTGGTGTCATCGTATCTGGTGGTAATATCGATCTCAGTCGTTTTGCCAAATTAGTTGATTCATAATCGAAAAGGACAGTGTTATGTTAAAACTCAATGTAAATACGAAAGAAACTAGTGTAGACCTCGCTCCCGATACGCCTGTTTTATGGGCTTTACGGGATGGTCTAGGTTTAAGTGGCACCAAGTATGGTTGTGGCGTGGCGCAATGTGGTGCCTGCACTGTCCATGTTGACGGTCAGGCGATTCGATCTTGTATTACGCCAGTCGCTAGCGTAGCGGGACGCAAGATCACGACAAT
>CAYXJI010000070.1:0-13056 GCA_964465175.1 uncultured Burkholderiaceae bacterium
ACCTCTGCACAAGCTACTGCGCGACCGAATTTTGAATCTGCGATGCTCGCTGTGCCCTAGCACAGCTCTGCTATTCGATCCCAACTTCGGTCGTTCGCTTCGGTTGTGCAGAGGTCTCTAAGTTCAAGTGCTAGCGGCAAATACTGCGGTTTGCCAATAGTCCTGTTCGCCACGTAAAATGTCGCTTTGTTGAAGACAGTGCGCTTTAGCCGAAATTGCGCGAGAAGCGTCGGCAGCTTTTGAGCACTTACTTATCTACTTCCTTTCTACTCTCTATTTTCTACCAATTGATTATGTCCACAGATAAACCACAAACAGACGCGCAAATGATGGACGCTAATCTACCCATCCAAGAAGCACGTAAAGCACTTTTTTATGATCCGACTGAGTACCGGATACGTAGTTTTGTGACGCGCGCTGGGCGCTTGTCTGAGGCGCAGGCTAAGGCGATAGAAACCCTAGGTCCTAAGTTCATGATTCCCTACCAAAAATCAATATTGGACATTGATGCAGCGTTTGGGCGGCAAGCGCCTACTGTGTTTGAGATCGGCTTTGGCATGGGCGAAACCAGTGCCAAGATATCGGCCTTGATGCCCAATAAGAATTTTATCGGTGTTGAAGTACATACGCCCGGTGTCGGTAGCTTGTTAAAACTCAGTGATGCGGCCGGATTGCAAAATCAACGCATTATTCAGCATGATGCTTACGAAGTGTTGACGAATATGATTGCACCGGCGTCTTTAGCGGGGGTGCATGTATTTTTTCCTGACCCTTGGCATAAGGCGCGTCACAATAAGCGTCGTTTGATCCAAGGTCCTTTAGTCGCTTTACTCGCATCCCGTTTGCAGCCCGGTGGCTATTTGCATTGCGCTACCGATTGGGAAGAATATGCGGTACAGATGCTAGAAGTGCTGAGTGCCGAGCCGACTTTACAAAATACGGCAGACGGCTATGCGCCACGCCCCGATTATCGGCCGGTGACCAAATTTGAAAACCGTGGATTAAAACTCGGTCATGGGGTTTGGGATTTGGTATTTGAGAAAAAATAGTGATGCAGTAAGTCTAAATGTCGTTCAGTGACGAACGCATGTACTTAGAACCCCTCGGCGCTTCGGTATTGAGGGGTTTTGTTTTTTTGCCCTAAGTCACAAGCTTGTCATTTGGCCTTCGTATTATCTGCCGCATATGGCAGCTATTCTTGAACCTTCTGGTAAAAAAATTCTCATCTTGAGTGTCTCTGCAGGCGCTGGGCATGCCCGTGCTGCGGAGGCAATACGCGCACATGCCGCGCTGCATGACGTGACTAGCACCGTAGTGCATCTGGATGTGATGGACTACGCGACGGCTGCATTTCGCAAAATTTACACCGACTTTTATATCAAACTGGTCAATAAAGCCCCGACCTTGTGGGGCTATCTCTATAACTTCAGCAACGAAGCCAAACACGATAGCAATATCGAACAATTGCGTCGATGCTTAGAGCGCTGGAATGCAAAGGCCTTGTTGCAGGCAATGGCAGATTTTCTGCCTGATGCCATTATTTGCACACACTTTTTACCGGCCGAAATGTTGGCGCGCCTGATCGCGAGGCGAGAGTTAACTTGTCCCGTTTGGGTGCAAGTGACCGATTTTGATTTGCATAGAATGTGGGTGCATGAAGGAATGACGGGCTATTTTGCCGCCAATGAAGAAGTTGCGTTTCGAATGCGCGCACAAGGTATTGCAGCCGAGCGAATTCATGTGACGGGCATCCCCATTATGCCGGCATTTGCACAAAATCTCGTGCGTGCCGTGTGTGCGCAAGAGCTTGGACTGGACCCAAATCAACTGACATTGATGGTGATGGGTGGTGGTGCGGGTTTGGGTAATATGGACGTGCTTGCCGAGCATTTGCTGCGTATGAAAAGTGATGATGGTCGAACCGAGGCGGGGTTTCAATTGATTGTGTTGGCCGGTAAAAATACGCAGTCCTTACATGCGCTGCAGCACTTGGCGAAGCAGTATCCACGACGCCTGTTCCCCTGCGGCTTTACTACCCAAGTTGAGCGATTGATGGTGTGTGCGGATTTGGTTATTACCAAACCGGGTGGTCTGACGACGTCGGAGTGCTTGGCGATGGGTTTGCCTATGATTGTGAATGCGCCGATTCCCGGGCAAGAGGAGCGCAATGCAGATTATGTGATGGAGCAGGGCGCTGCCTTAAAAGCGGTTGATCGCTTGGCTTTAGAGTTTCGCGTGCGTGAGCTCATTACACATCCAGACAAATTAAAGACCATGCGCATACAAGCGCAAGGCCTAGGTCGTCCTTACGCCGCGCAAGCTGTGTTTGCCTGTGTGATCGAAAATCTTGCGCAGTCAGCCGTGAGTCCGGTGATCAACTAAACACTCTCGAAAATTATTGTAAGGAAGCACTGTATGCAAACAAAGTCGCTGAATCTGAAAGGGCTGTTCTTAACACTAGCTTGGGTCAGTCTGATGGCGGTTTTTTTTGCGCAAGTTGAAATACAAATCGAAGGCGGAGCAGGTTGGGCGACTAGTTTACCTACTTGGCGAGTAGAGCAGCATTGGTTGCTCGATATTTTTTGGGGCGGGCGTGCGATGACGGGCTATCACGCTTGGATGTTTCCCTTTATTGCGATGATTTTTCATCTGCCATTTTTCTTTTTGCAGACTTGGAGTTGGCAGCTACAAGCACGCGCTTTGGCCTGCATTATGCTGTTTTGGATCGTCGAAGATTTTTTGTGGTTTATCTTAAATCCTGCCTTTGGCTGGCAACGTTTTAATCCCGTCGACGTGTTTTGGCACAAACAATGGTGGTGGGGCGCGCCTAAGGATTATTGGACCTTTTCTTTGCTTGCCATTATGTTGTTTTACTATTCGTTTAAGTCTAGAGTAAAAACAACATAGTCTTTTTTTTCGGCGCCTCTGCGCCTCTGTGCCGAAATGTTTTAGCCTGATTTCTGCGAGCTGCAACGCTGACGCCTCATTGTCTACCCTTTTTCTTCCCTAGTTGGCTTTGTTTGTCGTACCCAAAAATAAGGCTTGAAATTTCAAATCTACTGTATTAGTATATGCATACAGTAATTTAAAGAAAACCTTCTTATGGCAAGTCATCGCGATTTAGCGCCCGATATCTTTCAGATAGTAACGGGTAGTAGCGAGCCCATTTATCGACAAATGGTGGAGCAGTTGCGTCGTCAGATTTTGGGGGGGCAGATTGCTGCAGGCGATGCGATGCCATCGGTGCGGGAAGTGGCGTCTGCCTTGGGGGTCAATCCTATGACGGTATCAAAAGCCTATAGCTTGCTAGAAGCTGATGGTTGGTTGGATCGTCGACGTGGCATGGGCATGGTCGTGGCAGAACGTGAATCGCAGTTTGACTTGGCAGAATCGCGTTTGGAATTGATACGACCCAGCTTGCAAAGAGTGGCTGTGGAGTCGCAGCAGTTAAAACTGCAGTCTAGTGCGGTGCTCGAATTATTTTCACAAATTTTAAATAATAAGCTTTAAGTCAATCTTAGGAAAATCATGATCTCTCTAATTCAACATATCAGTAGCATTATTTCTAAATCCATCGTGATGGGTTTCTTGAGTCTTTTTGCGTTTTTGTTCTCGGCCACGCATGCCGAGACGGCCTTGGCTGCCAGCGATGCCAAAGCAAGCGACGCCTCGGTTACGACAACGCGCGGTCTTTTATTTGAAATTAAATCAGGTAAGCATATGGCCTATTTATTTGGCTCTATCCATATCGCTAAAGCAGATTTTTATCCTATGTCCCCCAAGGTCGAAGCGGCCTATTTACAAGCGGATACCGTTGCCATCGAAGCCGATACGACTGATGCGCAAGCCATGCAAGCGATGATGCCTAAATTGAGTTATGTCGCACCTGATAAATTAGAAAATCATGTGACACCAGCGACTTGGAACAGCATGAAAAGTGTGTTCGGTCCAGCCATCGAACAGATGCAAGGCTTTAAACCCTTTGTTGTGACCTCCGGCTTGGCGATGCAGGTGGGCATGCAAATGGGCTATGACCCGAAACAAGGTATTGATTTGCATTTCATCAATCGCGCAAAAACAGATAAAAAATCTTTGGTCGAATTAGAGAGTCTCGATTTCCAAGCCAGCATACTGGGTGGCTTGTCGGACGAAGATGGCGACGCGATGCTCGCATCCAGCATCGAATCTTTAAAGAATCGCGAATTTTTTAAAGACTTAAGCAGCATAGAGACGGCTTGGAAAGCTGCAGACGCGGATGGCATTGCGAAATTATTTGTCGATGCCGCGAATAAAGATGCTGCTTCCAAAAAAATGATGAAGATGCTGATGGATGACCGCAATGAAGGCATGGTCACGAAAATTAATAGCATGATGGCTAGCGGTAAAAAATTGTTTGTTGTTGTCGGTGCTGGCCATTTGGCGGGTGAAAAAAGTGTGGTTGATCTCTTGAAAAAACAAGGCTTAACAGTGACACAAATTCGCTAACTACGCTACCTCCTCATTCAAACGCCTTGGTTTGAACATCATTCGCATTATTTAGGACATCGTATGCACGCACCGATAAGCATTAAAGGTTTAAGTAAACAATTTAAGCCGCAAAGGGTTTTAAAGAACTTGGATTGGGAAGTCGACGCAGGCAGTATTGTCGGCCTGTTAGGGCGCAATGGCGCAGGTAAGTCTACCTTGATCGAATGCTTATTAGGTTTGCGTGATGTCGAGCCCGAGAGTGAAGTGCGCTTGTTTGGTGAGGATGTCCGTCATTTATCTGAAGCGACCAAGGCCAAGATAGGCTACGTGCCACAAACCAGTGATCTGTTTGAATGGCTGACGCCGCGTCAGATGTTGAATTATTTTAAGGCGCTTTATCCGCATTGGAATGAGGCCAAAGTCGATAGTTTAATGCAGCGCTGGGATTTGTCTTACGACAAAGTCATTAGTAAATTCTCGGGCGGACAAAAGCAACGTTTGTCGATTATCCGCGCCTTGGCACATGATCCAGAATTGCTGATCTTGGATGAACCAGTTGCTAGTCTCGATCCAGCGGGACGGCGCGATTTTTTACGCGAAATTGTCGATAGCGTGATGGATCAAAACACCACGATCGTATTTTCTACACATATCTTATCTGACCTTGAACGGGTCGCTATGAAAGTCGCATTTTTGTCAAACGGCCGCATCGTCCACCAACAAATGCTTGATGACTTGATGGAGGTGAGCTTGCAGGTGACAGGGCCATCCGCTCTCGTTTCCCAGCTCGGCCCGAAAAAAACCTTGCAAAGCACCATTTTGAATGACGGCAATACCCGCCTATTGGGACAGTGGAGTGAAGCACAATGTTCCCAATTGACAGCGCGCAGCGATGTCAAAGTCGAGCGCTTAAGCCTTGAAGACTTGTTTATTGAGATGACGAAGTAATGAATCGTCCTTAGACGCTGAGAAGCTTAAAAGTTTGTGGAGCTAATTGTATGAAGAAGCTTGTTTCGATTTGGATGCAACCGATTTACGCGAGACTCAATGCGGACGGGGTAAAGACCTTACTGGTGATCTTGGCCTTGTTTCCAGTTCTCTCTCAAATAATTGCGTTGATACTTGAGTGGCACAAGGGCGATGGTTTTCATCCCATGGCATTTTTGATTGCTTTTGGTCTGGGCATGGCAGTCGTATCTGTGATTGTCTTTTATGTTTGGTTCGTGATGTTGATACAGAACATGGGCCTGCAGTATTCGCCTGCGAATGCGCGTCTGGTGCCGAGGTTGAAGATCTGGATGCAGTTAGCGATTGTGATACCGATCGTCGTTTGTGCTGTGACCGCAGGCCTTGTCGCTTGGATTGTAAGGCATCAGTTTTCGATGTTGCCCTCTTTTGTGTGTGTGCTGGTGACGGTATTTTTTATGCTGATCATGCGCAGTCAATGGGCTGTGCTTGCCATGATTATTTGCTTTCAAGTTCCCACGATTTTTGTGCGCGCGGGTCTTGATGATGTCGATGAAAAAATTGAGCGTATGGTCGGCGTGCCGTTTGACTTCATCTTACTGGTGGCATCCTTGCTCATCCTGATTGTAAGTGTGCGCTGGGTTTTCTCGGTAAAAGACGAAAACCTTTTTCAGATGCACAAACGCACCGTGCGTATTCGTCTGAATATGAGCGGCGCAAAAGCGCATGAATCTGGTTTTATGCGCGCTTTTTTTAGTGCATTCTCTACGTGGATGGATTTTTGCGTCACACGCGCCTTACCCATTTGTGCCAGCCCTGATGCCAAGCAAAGCCTGATCATCTTTGGACTCGGCCCGCGTTTGCATTGGCTGACCATCACCACGCAGTTGCTTGCTATGCTGGTTTGGGGTGTGGTGTCGGTATTTGTGTTGACGCGTTTTTCTTCACAGCCCAATGAGGATTTTTTAAGAGGATTCGGCTTTGGCTTTAGTGCGGTAGTGCTGATATCACAGCCTCTGCTACTGGGTTTTCAGTTATTTTATTCTCTTTACCAAACGCGGTTGGAGCAGGCCTTAGTCAGCTTGACACCTGCAGCTCGAGATGGCGATTTGCAAGATCGAATTCTGCAGCATTATTTGTTAAGGCAATTCTTTATCCTCTACGGAATCAGTTTGCTGGTGACTGCGGTGGTGTGCGGATTGGTATTTCCGTTCGAATTAAAAAGTGCTGCGATCATGTTATTTGTCACTAGCATTTTTCCGGTGATATTAGTCATACCGCGCGATCACGCTAAGATGCGCTCGGCTTCTGATCATCCTTTATTACGTGTTTTTCTGGGGTGTATTGCGATTTTTTCTGTGTTCTTTATTGCCTTGTTGGTGCTGCCCTTGCATTTGGTATGGGGATACTGTGCTGCTATTTTTATCGTCACGACCATCGTATTGCTTAAAGCGAGACAGGCGAGACGACAATCAAGAATGTTTCCGGTGGGGCGTGCGGTTTGATCAAAAATTTCCATGTGAGCACGTGTCGTATCGTCGGAAAATGAAATAATCAAAGTCTAAAGAAATTACACAATGAATCAAATACTGACTATTTGGATGCAGCCTATTTATGCTCGCTTGAATATGGAGAGTAAAAAATCGCTGGTTTTTTTGCTGATTTCATTTCCAGTTGCTGGACAAGTAATCGCCGGGCTCTTGTTCTTCTCTCGTGCTGATAGATTTGAGGTGAAGTATTTTCTGTTGGCATTCATGATCAGTGTTGCGGCTTTGCTTGCGGTCATTTTTTTTGCATGGCTTATCGTTCTGATACATAACATCATTCTACAATACTCACCCGCGAATGCCCGTTTGCTGCCTCATTTTTCGCGTATTCTAAAGCTAGCGTTGTGTATCCCCATTGTGCTGGTTGCCTTGTTGGCTTCGGGTTTCATGTTCATCGTGACGCATCAATTTTCATTTTTTCCGGCCTTCGTCACTGTATTTGTATTGAGCTTTATGGTGCTCGTAATTCGCAGTCCTTGGGCTATCATCCCTTTTATTCTATGTTTTCAAATTCCTATGGCCTTGGAACGTTTAGGCCTGACACGTGCGGATAAAATATTTTCTGAGAACTTGGGTCTTTCGTTCGAAGGCGCGTTGTTTTTTTTCGCTGCGCTTATGTTATGGGCGATATTGCACTGGACATTCGCTCTGCGTGGCGAAGCGCTGTTTTCCGTGCAACAACGTAGTCAGATGTTGCGAGATGCGGTAAGTGGTAAAAAGCTTAGTGAAAACGACATTTCGATAGGTCTGGCCACGCCTTTCTTGGTGTGGATGCGTACTTGTATTCAGCGTCAATTGAGTATGAAAGAGGGGTGTGGGAACCGCGCTAAATTACTTGCATTTGCATTCGGTCCGCGCCTTCACTGGAGTACAACGCTGTTGCAAATCGTCTTGATCACTTTTTTTTGTAGCATCGCACTTGTGTTGGCAAGTTTCTTTTTTTCAGGTGATGGTCAGGAGTTATTGCTGGTAATGTCGGTATCTATGGGCGGTGTGAGCTTGGTGATTTTGCCATTGAATTTTTGTGCGCAATTATTTTCTACTTTGCTTCAGACGCGAGTGGAGCAGAGCTTAGTTAGTCTCGCTCCTAATGCGGGTGGGAATCAATGTCGAGATCGAGTGTTGGCGAATTATTTGTTGCGACAATTTGGTATTTTATATACCTGTGGGGCATTACCCGCCTTCGTGCTGGGAATTTGGCTGCACGACAACGACAAAGCCGTCGCGGGAATTGTACTTTTGTTGAGCTGCTTTTATCCTATGATTATGCTGCTGACGCGTCAGTACGCCCATATTTCGGCGATAACTGATCCTGTATTAGCAAAGCTCATTGCTGTTTGCGCTGTGCTTTTTGTGATGGGCGTTGTCATGATTTTTTATGCATCGCTGCAAAGTACCTATTTATTTTCCACCTTGATTTTGGTGCTGACGTCAGCGCTATTTATGTACTGTCGACATCGGCAATTGTCTAACGCGATGTTTCCTGTCGGACGTTGCGCTTAATGGCTACAAAAACTCAGCAATCAGTTTCACCAATTCTTCGCCATAGCTCTCTAGCTTTTTCGCACCGACGCCAGTCACGCCACGTAAATCATTGAGTGAGCGTGGCTTGGCTTTGGCGATTTCTCTTAAAGTACTGTCGTGGAAAATAATAAAGGCGGCGGTGTTGTGTGCTTTTGCTGTTTCTACGCGCCACCAACGTAAGCGTTCGAAGACGGCTTGTTCGCTGTCGGATAGATTGGCTTCGGAATAATCTTTGGCGGATTGGCGTTTATGTTTGACCGCTTTCTCTGCTTTCTTATATTGACGCAACTGAATTTTGATTTCGCCACGTAAGACCGCACGTGATTCTTCGGTGAGTTTTAGGGCGCTGTAATTTTCATAGTCAACGGCGACCAAACCGAGTGCAATCATTTGCCGTAATAAGGCACGCCATTCCGCTTCGCTTTTATCTGAGCCTATGCCATAAGTTGAGAGTTGATCGTGACGCCATTGTGTGACGCGTTCGGTATCGATGCCACGTAGTACGTCGATGACATGACCTGCTGCGAAGCGTTGATCGACACGATAGACCGTTGAGAGAATTTTTTGTGCAGAGACGGTGCCATCAAAAGAGCTGGGGGGCGACAAGCAGGTATCGCAATTGCCACAAGGCTGAGACGCTTGTCCGAAGTAATCGAGGATGTGCACACGACGACAGTTTAGTGTTTCGCATAGACCTAGCATGGCATCTAATTTGACACCCTGTACGCGTTTGAAGGTTTCATTCGCTTCGGACTCATCGATCATGCGCCGTTGTTGCACGACGTCTTGTAAACCGTAAGCCATCCAGGCATTGGCACTCGCGCCATCGCGTCCAGCGCGGCCGGTTTCTTGGTAATAGCCTTCTATGCTTTTGGGTAAATCTAAGTGGGCGACAAAGCGTACATCGGGCTTATCAATTCCCATGCCAAAGGCGATGGTGGCGGTCATGACGATGCCATCTTCACGCAGGAAGCGCGCTTGATTGCGATAGCGATCTGATTGTTCCATGCCCGCATGATAAGGCAGCGCGGTGATGCCATTTTCATTCAAAAACTCAGCAGTTTCTTCGACTTTTTTGCGCGATAGGCAATACACGATACCGGCATCGCCGCTGTGTTGAGCGTTGATGAAATCGAGTAGTTGTTTGCGGCCGTTGGCTTTTTCAACGATTTGATAACGAATATTAGGTCGATCAAACGAAGACACAAACTGCATCGCGTTTTCTAATTGCAGACGATGGATAATTTCATCACGCGTTTGCTGGTCTGCGGTCGCAGTTAAGGCGATTCTAGGTACATCAGGAAAACGTTCGTGCAAGACAGAGAGCTTGATGTATTCAGGGCGAAAATCATGCCCCCACTGCGAGACGCAATGCGCTTCGTCAATGGCAAAGAGGGCGAGTGGCGTGACGCTTAATAATTCTAAACAGCGTTGCGTCATTAGGCGTTCTGGTGCGATGTACACCATATCGATTTCGCCTTCACGCATCAGACGTTCTATGCGCATGGCTTCTTCAAAACTTTGTGTCGAGTTGAGAAAAGCGGCACGCACACCCACTTCGGCTAGGGCATCCACTTGATCTTGCATTAAGGCGATGAGTGGTGACACAACCACACCGACGCCATGTCGAATTAACGCAGGAATCTGGTAACACAGAGACTTGCCGCCACCGGTCGGCATTAAGACTAAGGCGTCACCACCTTTGACGACGTGATCAACAATTTGTCCTTGTTGGGAGCGAAACGCAGGGTAGCCAAAGACGGTCTGCAATAAATGCAGCGCTTGGCTCTGATCTTGGTCTAATTCAGGCGATTGAAATTGCATGGCAGCAGCTTAGCTTTATTCTGCCCAATGGATCAGGCCGGTATAAGCCGTGATTAAAATCATGCAGCCGAAAGCAATGCGGTACCAAGCAAAGGCATTGAAATTATGGCTGCTGACATAACGCAATAGCCAACGAACGCAAAAGAAGGCGGAGATAAATGCTGCGACCGTGCCCATGCCAAACATAGGAATATCGGCGCTAGATAAGTCATGCCGTGCTTTGTATAGAGAATAAACCGTCGCACCTAATAAAGTGGGGATCGCCAAAAAGAAAGAAAACTCAGTAGCTGCCTTACGTGATAGGCCAAACCACATGCCACCGATAATCGAGGCGCCAGATCGGCTGGTGCCAGGGATCAGCGCAAAAGCTTGCGCGAGGCCAATTTTCAATGCATCGCCGACTCGCATGTCGTCCACGGTTTCTATGCGCGCAAGCTGTTGTTCATTGCTTTGTTGATGGCGGCGTTCGGTCCATAAGATAAAAATGCCGCCTAAAATGAAGGCGAGGGCGACTGGCTCGGGTTTAAATAAATACGCCTTGATTTGCTTGCTAAATAATAAGCCGAGAAGCGCTGCAGGTAAAAAAGCGACGATCACATTGAGCGCAAAACTCTGCGCTTTGCGGTCGTGACCCAAACCTTTGACGACGCTAATTATGCGTTGGCGGTATTCCCAGCAGACAGCAAAGATGGCACCCGCCTGTATCACAATCTCAAACACTTTTACTTTTTCGCCAGTGAAGTTCAACAGACTACCCGCTAATATTAAATGGCCCGTGGAGGAAATCGGTAAAAATTCAGTGAGCCCTTCAACGATGCCCATGATGATGATCTTGACCGCGAGTAGTAAATCCATAGTGTGAAGAATATTGTTGAATTGAGAAAATTCCGAGAAGGCACGAAGCTTATCATGAGCAGGTCGCGTCTACCTTAAAAACGATGTGAAAATGCGTGAAGAAACGCTTGCGCAGCCTGCTATACCTAAGTCAGGTTAAGTTTAGTCGGGTAATTCAGGGGCGGTCGCTTGCTCTAAAACCTGCAACCAATGCAAAGCATCGCCACGCGTCTCGCCACACATTTCTTGCGATGCTTGCAAACCTGAGCAACAAGCAGGTCGTTCAGGTAGGCCAAAAATCGCGCAACGCAGATCTGGCAGTAATTGTATGCAGGGAACGCCAGCCGGCTTGCCATTCGGCATACCCGGAATTGGGCTGGAAATAGAGGGCGCGATACAACAGGCGGCGCACCGTGGTCGACAATCTTTGGTTTTCATGGGCGCATTGTAAACCTTGCAGCGCTGTTTTTTTGGTGTAAAGATCTAAGAGGGCTTGCTGTGTGACTTGCCTTGACCAAACCGTGCAGACCGCTTATATTACTGACTCTAGAGTAAGTTAATTTTAAAGTGTGTTTTTCATATGATGTCTTGCCCTTTTAAACCGCGCTGGGAGCGCCGCAAGGATGCGCGCCCTCAAGAGTTGCTGGATGCCGCGCTCGATCACTTTGTAGCGCGCGGATTTGCGGCGACTCGCTTAGATGATGTGGCCAAGTCCGCTGGGGTCTCGAAAGGTACTTTATATCTGTATTTTTGCAGTAAAGAAGAGCTCTTTACGGCCGTCGTGCGTGAGTCCATCGTGCCTTTGATCGGTGAGGCCGAAGGGGTGATTGAGCAATTTACTGGAAACAGCGAAGACTTATTTCGTATTTTAATGCGAACTTGGTGGGGTAATGTTGGTGCTTCTAAGCTCTCAGGTTTGCCTAAACTGATGTTGGCGGAAGCGGGTAATTTTCCAGATCTCGCCCGCTTTTATCAGGAGGAAGTCGTTGATCGCGGTGAAAATTTGATGATCAGCGTCTTGAAACGCGGTATTGCACGGGGCGAAATACGTCAGCTCGACTTGGAAATTGCGCCTAGAATCATCACCGCTCCGATGATTATGATGATGATGTGGAAGCATTCTGGCGGCGTGTGTAAAGTAGATGAAGCGAAGTTGCCCGCTTATCTTGAGTATTACATCGATTTGGCATTGCGTAGTATTTTGATAGAGAAACCGCTACAAAGTGCATAGATTTTGGCAAATCTTAAGGTAAAAGCTTCTTTTCATTGCCTGCTTTGATAAAATGCAGTTTCTTTTAGGGCGTGATCTCGGTTTCTTTCTCTTGTGACCAATTTGTGATGATAAGACGAAAAAAAACAGCAGCGCTTTTGACATTTAATGCAAATGAGTAAATTAACCATGAACATCGAACAAGCCCGTTTTAATATGATCGAGCAACAAATTCGTCCCACCAATGTGAGTTCGCCTGAGGTGTTGGAATTGCTCAGTATTGTTAAGCGTGAAAATTTCTTCCCAACGGCGCAAAAGAGTTTGGCGTTTTTTGACACGGGTTTGCCCTTAGTATCAGGCATCGTTTCTTTGACTCCAAAGTTAGAAGCGCGCATGGTACAAGAAGTCGCAGCAAAGAAGACCGATTCTGTGTTGGTGATCGGTGCAGACAGTGGCTATTTGGCCGCGATGTTAGCGCATCAAGCGCGTCATGTAACCGTGATGGAAGCAGTGCCCGAAATCCGCGAATTAGCGCAAAATAATATAACTAAAAATGGGATTCGCAACGTCGATGTGCAATGGGGCGATGCCTTGCAAGCGGACAGCTTCGCCACATTTGATGTGATCGTTGTAACAGGATCTTTAGAGTCGGTACCGCAATCTTTACAAGATCAACTCAATATT
>CAYXJI010000071.1:0-3762 GCA_964465175.1 uncultured Burkholderiaceae bacterium
ACTGTCTTCGGCTCCGTGCCTAGTCAGCGCAATTTTGCGTAAGTCCTAATGCAGCAGCAACTTAGTGATAAATCAAATTCGGCAACCAAGTCGAAATCGCAGGTACATAAGTGATCAATAACAAGAAGCCTAGCATCGTGCATAGCCACGGTAACACTGCGACGGTCAATTCAGAGATACCCATCTTGGTAATTCCGGACGCCACATATAGATTCAATCCTACCGGCGGATGGCACATACCGACTTCCATATTCACCACCATGATGATGCCGAAGTGAACAGGATCGATTCCCAATTTCATCGCGACTGGGAACAATATGGGTGCCATGATTAGCACGATAGATGAAGGCTCCATGACATTACCCGCTAACAACAAGAGCACATTGACCACCAGCAAAAAGCTAATCATGCCAAAGCCACTATCGAGTATCCAACCGGCCATCGCTTGAGGAATATTTTCACTCGTCATCAAGAACGAAAACAACACCGCATTGGTAATGATATACAGCAGCATGGCCGACATCGCCGCTGAGTCGATTAGGACTTTAGGTACCATCTTCAGGCTCATGTCTTTATACACAAACACGGCGATGAAAAAAGCATAGACCGCCGCAACCGCCGCTGCTTCGGTCGGTGTAAACATGCCAGAGTAAATACCGCCCATCACAATCACGATCAAGGACAAACCCCAAGCACTTTTTCTAAATGCTGCCAGACGTTCCTTCCAACTGGCTTTTTTCATACGTGGATAATTATGTTTACGCGCTAAGTACCAGGTCGTCAAACCGAGAAAAAATGCCAAGAGCAAACCTGGAATCACACCCGCCATAAATAATTTTCCAACCGACGTATTGGTAGAGACGGAATACATCACCATCACGATCGACGGTGGTATCAAAATCCCTAATGCACCCGAGGTCGTTACCACACCCGCGCCAAAACCTTTGGGATAACCTTGTTTGACCATGGCGGGCAAAATAATCGAGCCTATCGCGACCACCGTTGCGGGTGAAGAACCCGAAACTGCGGCAAACAAAGCACAAGCAACTACCCCCGCCAACGCCAAACCGCCATGCCAATGCCCAACCATCGATGCCGCAAAATTAATCATGCGGCGCGCGACCCCGCCATGAGTGAGAAAATTCCCAGCTAAAATGAAGAAAGGAATCGCCATGATCTCAAACTTCTCAATACCAGTGAACAGTTTTAATGCCACCGATTCTATCGGCACGGTGGTCATGGTAAATAAGAAGGTCAATACCGTTAAACCCAGCGCAATCGAGATCGGCATCCCCGTCATCATCAGTAGGAGCAATAAGCCGAAAATAATCAGTGCGTTCATGCTTTCACCTCGTCTTCCAAGCCTTCGACGTGCGCATGGTCATGCTTAGGTAACTCGCCAGTTTTGATGAAATTCCACGCCACCTGTAAAAAACGGAAGGACATCAAATACGAGCCCAAAGGAATCGCCAGATACACCCACCACATAGGAATTTCCATATCGGACGAGGTCTGGTCGGTCTGCGCCATGCCATACACAAAATTGGCACCCAGAGTACCGACGATGCCTGTGAATAAAGCACCCGCGCCCAAGCTAATTAAGACAAAAAGCTTCTTGTTTTTGTCATTCAAACGATTTACCAGCACATCAACACCGACATGAATACCTGAGCGCACGCCATAAGCGGCGCCAAATTTTGCCATCCAGACGAACAAATAAATAGTCAGCTCTTGCGCCCAACTGGTATTCAATTTAATCAGTGCATCTTGTACTACCGGAATCGCAAAACCCGATAGATAGCGATGCAGCACCGCGACAAAAGTAATGATCGTCGCCGTAGCCATCAAAAAGGCGATCAAATACTCTTCCAAGTGATCAAGCAATTTCATGCTAGCTCCGTGTCAGAAAAAAATGAGAATGAATTTTATGGAGAGGATCAATCTGAATCTGTGGTCAGACGCCCTAGATTCAGATTGTTCAAAAAAAGTAGGCTTAACTTTATTTAAAACCCAAGGCTTGCGCTTCTTTATTGACACTTTGTATCAGCTCTTTACCGATACGGCCTTCCATTTCACGCTGTACGGGGAGCAAGGTTTTAGTCCATTCTGCGCGCTCTTTATCGGTCAAATGATAGACCGTGGTTTTACCTGATTTTTTGACTGCTTCTAAGGCGGTGTCATTTTCAATCTGAGCGATGGCGTTCGCATATTGCGTGGCAGATTTCATCGCCGTGTTCAGCTCAGTACGAATATCGGCTGGCAGACCATCCCAGAATTTTTTGTTGACAATGACCGCATAGCCTAAATAGCCATGATTGGTGACCGTGACGTGTTTTTGCACTTCATGCATTTTTTGTGTGTACAAATTAGATGGTGGATTTTCAGTGCCATCCACTACGCCTGTTTGTAAGGCTTGATACACCTCAGAGAAAGCCATCACTTGTGGATTAGCCCCCATTGCACGCATTTGTGCGTCTAAAACTTTGGATGACTGTATGCGTAATTTTTTACCTTTCAGATCAGCTGGTACGCGCATAGGCACATTGGAGGACATGACCTTAAAGCCATTATCCCAAAACGCTAAGCCCGTGATGCCTTTGGGTTCCAGCTTCGCCAGCAGGCTAGCGCCGACCCGCCCTTCCGTCACACGATGCAAGACATCGCGATTTTGAAAAATGTAAGGTAGATCAAACACTTCAAATTCTTTGACGCCCAGCGGGCCAAATTTGGCCAAAGATGGCGCCAACATTTGCACCGCGCCTAGTTGTAGTGCTTCCAACTCTTCTTTGTCTTTATACAGCGTGCTGTTGGGATACAGCTCTACTTTGACTCGGCCCTTGGTGGCTTTTTCGGCTAATTCCTTGAAACGTTCGGCCGCCTTGCCTTTTGGCGTATCGTTTGCAACCACGTGGCTAAATTTGATCACAATAGGATTTTGTGCCAGCGCATTGCCGCTCGAGCCTAGACCGAGCGTAGCAGTCGATAGCGCAGCAATCACCGTCAAGAGTGAGCGGCGCTTGGATAGCAGTAAGGTCGATGGATGAGAATGGGATTTCATTAAAGTCTCCTAATTTTAAAATTGTGCAATCATTATTAGTCGTCTTAGACACAATAGACAACTGTGGTTAACCACAATGTCGCCTGAATTACACAAATCCATGACCGTACACTGTAGCGCCAGCACTTCAGCTACACTTTTATCATGTACACCAAACCTGCTCCTATTCGTGCTTTTCCCGCCGCCCTGCCTTGGATGCTACCTATCCTGTTAGTACTGCTATTTTTAGCCGTATTAATCTGGCTGCCGTGGCAAGCGCAACGCATGGAGACAAATGAACGGCAGGAACAATTGATCGCAGATACCTTGTGGGTAGAACAAGCCCTACAATTTCAACTCAAGCGGAATGAAGAGAGTCTGGTTGCATTAAGCGAAGACTTTGTACACAACAAAATCAAGCATCAAGGCTTAATCGATAGGCTACGCCTGTACACCAATAATAATCATGAAATTCAAGATTTAATGCTGTGGGATCACGAGAATAACTTGATCGCGGCCAACAACGACAGCGCCTCGGATAACGGTGCAGGCGCGGTGCAATCCGACGATCGTGAATTAATCCGACAAGCCATCTTAGCCAGTGCACTCTTTACCCAAAAAATTCAAAAACCCTCATGCATGAAGCACGCACAAAATGTGGGCATTGTGCTGTGCCGCTTTCCGCTTTTTCGGGACCGGATTTATCTAGCGAGCATCACGGTCAG